>DWWO01000070.1 GCA_019119675.1 Candidatus Mediterraneibacter faecipullorum
CCTTTTCCACCAAGAAGGTTTCTCATTGTTGCGTTACCTTCTGTGAACATATAAACCCATTTTGTTGCCATGTTCCAATGACCTCCTCAAAAATTTTGCTAATAACTTCGCATTATTTCGCATATAATATTTTAATGGTTTCAGGCTTGTGCGTCAAGCGTTTTATCTGGAAACGATGCACAATCTTTACACGTATTTTGTGTGCACAAATAACACTGCCCCGGCAGGCAGCATCAATCCTGTTTCCTGCCAGCCGGGACTTTCTTCTTTTATTTCTGCTTCCTTGCTTTCTATTTTGCTGTTCTTACATTCTGAGGAATGTACGATATCCTCTGACCGCCTCATATACATCTGCTTTGCTCGTCACTTCATAAGGCGCGTGCATGTTCAGGACTGCAACTCCGCTGTCGATCACTTCCATACCATAGTTTGCCATGATATATGCGATCGTACCTCCGCCTCCGAGATCGACTCTTCCCAGCTCTGCGAACTGATAGGCCACATTGTCATCATCCATAGCTTTTCTGAGCGCGGCTATATACTCTGCATTTGCATCGTTAGATCCTGATTTTCCCCGGCTGCCTGTAAATTTATTAAATGTGATGCCGCTGCCGAAAAAGGCGGAACTGCGTTTCTCAAATGCCTCTGCATACATCGGATCGTAGGCAGCGCTCACATCGGAGGATAACATTCTTGAATTCATCAGGGCGCGGCGGACTTTTAATTCGGATTCACCTTCCGTCAGGGCGATCAGTTCGGCGACCGTATTCTCAAAGAATTTGGAATGCATTCCGGTCGCACCGACACTGCCGATCTCTTCCTTATCTACAAGAAGACAGCAGCCCGTTCTCTTCGCTTCGGTAATGTCAAGCATTGCAAACAGAGAGGTGAATGCACACACTCTGTCATCCTGTCCGTATGAAAGGATCATGCTCCGGTCAAATCCGCAGTCTCTTGCTTTGCCGGCCGGAACGATCTCCAGCTCTGCCGAGAGGAAATCTTCTTCAGCCATGTCATATTTTTCTTTCAGGATATGAAGAACATTTGCTTTGATCGCTTCTTTCACCTGAGCCTTTTCTGATTTCTTATCTTCTGTGCCGGCTCCTTTGTCTGATGTCATCGCATCTGCTGATGTCAATTCTTCAATCATTTCCTCCACCGGACGGTTTCCGATCAGCAGGTCCAGCTTTTCTCCCTCGATCACCTTGGAGGCTTTCTTCTCCATCTGCTCCTGTGCAAGATGAATAAGGAGATCCGTGATCACAAATACCGGATCATTTTCATCCTCTCCGACAGAGACTTTTACTGTCGTTCCGTCTTTTTTCGCAATGACTCCGTGCAGAGAAAGCGGCTGAGCCACCCACTGATATTTTTTGATTCCACCGTAATAGTGCGTATCCAGATATGCCAGCCCCTCATTTTCATAGAGAGGATTCTGTTTCACATCGATCCGCGGCGAGTCGATGTGCGCACCGAGGATATTCATCCCCGACGAAACCGGCTCCTCCCCTATGCGGAAAAGTGCGATCATCTTGTTCATGCACACAGCATAGACTTTGTCTCCTGTTTTGAGGGATCCGCCTGCTGCCATTACATCTTTCAGATTCCGGTAACCGGCTTCCTCGGCCATGCTGACGGCAAGTTCCACGCACTCCCGCTCCGTCTTACCTGCATTTAGGCAGGATTTATATTTCTCATTGATGCTGTTCAGCTCTGCGAGCTGTTCGCTGGTGTATGTGTTCCATGCATTTTTTCTATCCATTTGCAAATCATCCTTTCTTTCGGGGACGTAGTAAAAGCTGATTTCACTACGTCCCAAACTTAATTTTACTATGTCCCAAATTGAACTTTACCCTGTCCCTTTTCGATTATTTGTCAATTATACAACTTTTTACATTCCGATACAATCGTTCCGTTTTGGCTTTCGTAAGTTTCAGTTCCTCCCGAATCTGGTCTTTGTACTGTTCTCTCATTTTGATATCTTCAATAATCTCATATGGTCCTTCCAAACCGCGCAGGTGTGCTTCCTGCTTCAATATCGTCAAAGCTGCTTTTACAAGCTGCGTTTCTACATCTTCAGGTATATCTATAAAAACCTGCTTTTGTCCTTTGTTGTGAAAATCAAGATACTCCTCAAAATCAGAAAACTTTTCTTTATATATTTTTATCGCTTTTGAATGTATTATCCGGCTTTTCTCAGTTTCATATTCCTTAATACTTGAATATGTATAATTTAAAGGAGACTTCACAAGATTGGCATTGACCGGATTCATATGGATATACCTCATACAGTTCCAAAAGTACTGCTCTGTTTCCACACATTCACTTTTGAACCTGTCCTGAAATACATGACCGTTCCGATTATGTTTGTAGTTGTAGTATTCTGCAAATTCTGCCAAGACAATGGCTAAATAACTTGATAAGAGTTTCAGATCAACATGAATCAGAATATGAAAATGCGTCGACATAATAACATACGCATATATTTCGATATCATGATCTTTAAGATGCTTCGTCAGAAGCCTTATGAAATTGTTCTTCTCTCTTTTCTGCTTAAAAATAGGTTCTTTATTAATCCCTCTCGCTATCACATGATATATGTCAGTAGCGCTTTTTCTGCGAGCAGTACGCGGCATTGTTTCACCCCTTTTCCCATGATCAGGGACAGGGCAAAATTCAATTTGGGACACCTTGCTTCTTAATCGGGGACGTAGTGAAATCAACTTTTACTACGTCCCCGAAAGAAGTTACCACTCGAATTTTTTCTCGAAATATGCTTTCAGATCTTCAATCTTGATTCTTTCCTGCTCCATGGTATCGCGGTCACGGACAGTTACCGCTCCGTCCTCTTCTGACTCGAAATCGTATGTCACACAGAAAGGTGTTCCGATCTCATCCTGACGGCGGTAGCGTTTTCCGATGTTTCCGCGGTCATCGAACTCGCAGTTATAATACTTGCTCAGTTCTGTAAAGATTTTCTCTGCTCCTTCATTGAGCTTCTTAGAGAGCGGCAGCACGCCGATCTTGACCGGAGCAAGCGCCGGATGGAAGTGAAGCACAGTACGCATATCCGGCTTCTCCTCTGTTCCGATATTTTCCTCGTCGTAAGCGCTGCAAAGGAATGCAAGCACCATACGGTCTGCTCCCAGTGACGGCTCGATAACATACGGAATATATTTTTCCTTAGTCTCATCGTCGAAATACGTCAGATCCTGGCCTGATACGTTCTGATGCTGTGTCAGGTCATAGTCTGTACGGTCAGCGATACCCCACAGCTCGCCCCATCCAAATGGGAAGAGGAATTCCACATCTGTTGTTGCCTTACTGTAGAAGGACAGCTCTTCTTTATCGTGGTCGCGGTACCGGACTTCATCGTCTTTAAGTCCGAGAGAAGACAGCCAGTTCAGGCAGAAGCTCTTCCAGTAGTCAAACCACTCAAGATCTGTATCCGGTTTGCAGAAGAACTCCAGCTCCATCTGCTCGAACTCTCTTGTACGGAATGTAAAGTTACCCGGTGTGATCTCATTACGGAATGATTTGCCGATCTGGGCGATACCAAACGGAAGTTTCTTTCTGGATGTACGCTGTACATTCTTGAAATTCACAAAGATCCCCTGTGCAGTCTCCGGACGGAGATATACAGTGTTCTTGGCATCTTCTGTCACGCCCTGGAATGTCTTGAACATCAGGTTGAACTGACGGATATCCGTAAAATTATGCTTTCCGCATGTCGGACACGGAATCTGATGTTCCTCGATAAACGCCGTCATCTGCTCCTGTGACCATCCGTCCACAGAGCCTTCTAAAGTAATTCCTTTTTCTTCGCAGTAATCTTCGATCAGCTTATCTGCGCGGAAACGCTCATGGCACTCTTTACAGTCCATCAGCGGGTCGCTGAAACCGCCGAGATGTCCGGAAGCCACCCATGTCTGCGGGTTCATCAGAATCGCACAGTCAACCCCCACATTATACGGATTCTCCTGTACAAATTTCTTCCACCATGCTTTCTTTACATTATTTTTCAGTTCCACGCCAAGATTGCCGTAATCCCATGTGTTTGCAAGCCCGCCATAAATCTCGGAACCCGGATATACGAATCCTCTTGACTTTGCGAGTGCTACAATTTTATCCATTGTCTTTTCAACCATTGTTATGTTCCTCACATTTCTTTTTCTCAATCGGTACTTATTATAACGGCTGTATCTGTATTTTTCAAGGGATTGGATGTAATGTTATGTAAGTGTCTCCAGTATCTCCAGCGACTTAAAACGCTTATCTACATATACTTCCATCAGCCGCTCCATCACTCTTCCCAGCTGATTCAATACTTTTTCTGTCACATTAAATGTATACAACTTCTCGATCGTGCTGGATTCTATATATTGCATGCTATATAATGTGGAGTTATCCAGCACCATGCCGTCCAACACATTTCCATCGCATTCATTGCAGACAAGCCCGCCTTTTGCCGCACTGAACACGGCCGGACGGTCTTTATCCCCACATGTTACACACTGAAACACCTGCGGCGCCTGTCCGTTGACCGTCAGAGCTTTCAATTCAAATATGTATCGGATCAGCCTGTCGGGAATATGCGGATTAATCAGCGCACGCAGGGTCTGATAGAGAAGTTTTAACATTTCCCGCTCATCATTGAATACTTTTGTATAATAATCGGCAAATTCGAGAAAATAGAATCCATAGTAAGCCCCGACCACATCTTCCCGAAGCTCCGCAAAATAATTGGAAATATTCGCCGACTGTATCGTATATGATGTCCTGCCCTCGTACAGCGTAAACTCTCCGAATGAAAACGGATTGACCGCGCCTATAAGCGGGCTGTTCGGACGTCTTGCGCCCCGTGCAAATGCAGAGATCTTTCCCTGTTCTTTTGTCAGTATGACCACACGACGGTCATATTCCCCGATGGGCATGGTCGAGAGGACCATTCCCGTAAGTACGATCTGATTCACGCTGTTCCTTTCCGCGGCTCTGCTCCTGCCCGCCGCTGTTTTTCTCATGCATCTTAAATTTAAGATAATCATCGATCCTGCCGCTTGCCATAAACTGATTCCAGTAATTTTCTTTCATCGGTCCACCTCTTCTTCCGTGTCTTCTCTGAGCGCAGGCTCAGGAAATCTGAAAGCATCCGCGTAATTCAAAGCAGCACTCAGGCTTCTGGACATTTCCCTAACCGTCAGAGATGATACAGTTAGGTTCCCCGATTCCTAAAAACACTATACCCCGCAAAAAATACCAGGACTTTTTGCAGGGTGATGCCTTGACAGTCTCTTTTGATATTATAGTGAATTATCAGTCAGATAGCAAATAAGATTTATCCGGATTCACCGCGTAGTCATCCTGCCCGCATATCAAGCAGCTTATAAATAATCAACAGTATTATGGCGATTGGGACAAGAAATACAGCATGTATAATAAATAATATCTGTTTCAACGCAGTCGCCGCACACAGAGATAGCAATATAACGATTCCAACCGACACAATGATGCGCATAATATCCCGCAGCCAGCGCCAGATACAGACCTCCGTACAACAGTGCATGGATACAGATATATTTATTGAAAAGCGGCAAAAAAAGACCTCTTTATTTTAAAATGTAAAGAAGTCTTTTTTACGCAAATTATGCTATTTTACTAAAAAGCGTATCTCTCTGCTGCTCAATGGCATCCGCCATTTCCATGACATCCGTGTTTATCTTCCCCGCAATGTCCTCCGTGATGCCCTTCTCCATGGTGCCCTTCCCCGTGATGGCTGCACTGGATATCCGGATTATACGCAAGGTTTCCTTCGATAAGCGCTTTTACAGCCTCATCGGCACCTCCGGTAACACCACCGTACAATTGGATTCCCGCTTCAGCAAGAGCATTCTTCGCACCCATGCCGATTCCGCCGCAGATTAGGGTATCCACACCCAATTCTGTCAGGAAAACCGCCAGTGCTCCATGTCCGCTGCCATTCGTATCAACCGTCTGTTCTTTTGTGATCTGTCCGTTTTCCACGTCATAGATTTTAAACTGCTCCGTGTGTCCGAAATGCTGATATACATTTTCATTTTCAAATGTTACTGCTATTCTCATTACATTTGCCCCTTTCACCGATATTTCCTGCGCGTCCAGGCCGGACGGCCTGACGCATCTTTTCTGACAGAAGTGAACGGCCGAACCATCGCACAGCCGGTAGTCTCCGCCTGCAATCAACAGCACTTTTCCGTTTACAATACTGTCCGCGATCTTCTCCCGCGCGCTTTCATAGATTTCCGTTACTGTAGTTCTGGAAATATCCATCCGTTTTGCGCACTGTTCATGCGTCAGCTTCTCCAGATCGATCAGCCGTATCACCTCATACTCATCAACCGTCAGAGTTATGCTTGCACCTCCTGGAATTCCATCCGGCCTGAAACTGCCGTAATCAGGCTCAGCGCAGACTCTCCTGCATCTTCTCGGTCTAGCCATACAGACACCCCGCTTTCATTTCCGCCATATGTCGAAAATAATATAACACAATTTCTTGAAAAAAGCAATTCAAGAAAGATAGTGAAAAGCGGTATGATTTTATTCCCTTATGGCTTCCAATATTCCTGTATGCTCTCCCGGGCAATCTGCACGTATCTCTTCCCGCGTTCGTAATCTCCGAAGATCGTGCCGACTTCTCTTTGCGCAACTTCCAGCAGACAGCCGCTTGCGGCTTCTGCCACACCTTTAAAATATTTTCTCAGCGCATCCTCATCAAGCGGTCCGGGATTCGTGACATACTCCGCCCGCGGTTTACTGTAATATATGACATTCGTTCCCCTCAGATATTCACCGACCTGATTTTCATTATTAAACGGGGATACCGAAAGCTTTCTCAGATTTTTCCATTTTGACAGATAGTCCGGCCAGATTGCATCCACCCGCTCGCAGCATCCATAAGACAGAAGGCCGAACCGCTTTGCCAGTCTGTCCTGATAGGGAAAAACAAACTCTCCAAACATTTCCGGGGAAACCGCAGTTGTTTCCTGAGACTCTAAAAATCCCCAGCACTCTGTCGTTTTCCTGACCTCATTGTCCGGGAGTTCATCTGTGAAAGCAAAACTCTCCTGTGCTATAGGACTGATCGCGTTAGTCGGCAGCAAAAGTTTTTCCCGCTCCAGAAAGTCATAATATTCTTCATAGACAGTACATACCATATCCATCACCTGGTGCAATTCTTCAGGGCAGTCGTACATAGAGCAGTAATAGTTTTCCATTCCCATCAGCTGGACCAGCGGATTTGTCATTGCTCCGGGAAGACTCCCCATGATGTGCCGAACGGGTAGTATGTCCCCCAATATCTCGTCCGCCAGCTCTGTGTACTGCCATGTTTTTTCTCTGTCAACTCCGAAACTTCCGCCACGCAGTTTGTCGATCTCTTCCTCCAGATCGCTGATCACCGGGTCTATATGATACCCCATTGCATTTTCTCCGGATGCCCTTGTAATATGCGGTTTTATCCCAAATGGATAAACATATGTATCCCACGGTATATCGAAAGTTGCTGATATGGGAGTGTCATCATCAAACAATTCTCTCCCGGCCAGTGTTTTAAGCAGCTGGGTTTCTATCTTTCTCGCAGCCACACCTGTACACTGCATCCTGGGAGTAATGACCTCATGCTCAAAATTAGAAAACAGCAGCCTGACTGTCGGGACGCCTTTCCTTCTCCCCGCCAGATCTTTCCACTTTTTCAAAATTGCTTCGTTTTTTTCACTGTTTGCATATTCGCCCTGTTTATACGCCAGAGAACGAAGTCTCTCTCTGTCCCGGAAACTGATCATATCCATGGTATTCCTCCTTAGCCCCGGTTATTCCCGTGTTATTTTCCACTTAAGTTTACCGCTGTTTTTCTACTTAGTCATTAATTTTTCTTGCTTTCTGATTTCAAAAAATTGCGGTCTGCATTGCACCAAGCTTCAGCTTCCTGCATTCACAAAAAAATGAGAGGAAATCACTTCCTCCCATTGCATGAATAAAATATGATGATTGATTTTTCTATTCCTCTTCCCGATACCCGAAGTTCTTCATCAGATAATCACTGTCCCGCCAGTTCTTCTGGACCTTCACCCAGAGCTTCAGGTTTACCTTGCAGTCCAGCATCCTCTCGATCTCATAGCGCGCCGTGCTTCCGATCTTCTTGAGCATGCCGCCCTGCTTTCCGATAATGATCCCTTTGTGCGAATCCCTCTCGCAGATGATCGTCGCATCAATGTGCATTACTTTCCGCTCCATCTTCATACGGTCAATGGCGACCGCGATGCCGTGGGGGATTTCCTCATTCAGGCAGTGGAGCGCTTTTTCACGGATCAGCTCCGCCACGATCTGGCGCTCCGGCTGGTCTGTCACTGTATCCTCATCATAGAACTGCGGCCCGTAAGGAAGATATTTTAAGATCACTTTTACAAGCTCATCCGTATTGTCTCCGCTCCTTGCCGACACCGGCACGATATCCGCGAAATCATATTCCTTCCGGTATGTATCGATAGCCGGAAGCAGATCTTCTTTCTTCACCATATCAATCTTATTGATCACAAGGATGACCGGCGTCTTTACTCTCTTAAGCTGATCGATGATGTGCCGCTCTCCCGCACCGATAAACGTGGACGGCTCTACAAGCCAGAGCACCACGTCCACCTCATTTAAGGAACGTTCGGCGATGTTTACCATATATTCGCCCAGCTTATTCTTCGCCTTGTGGATACCCGGCGTATCGACAAACACGATCTGCCCGTCTTCTGTTGTCAGGACGGTCTGGATACGGTTCCGCGTTGTCTGCGGTTTGTTAGATGTGATCGCGATCTTCTGTCCGATAAGATGGTTCATCAGGGTAGACTTTCCTACATTCGGCCTGCCAATCAGAGTGACAAAGCCGGATTTAAAGTTATCTTTCATACCTTCTCCTCTTCATTGGGGACGTAGTAAAGTTGGGTTTTACTACGTCCCCGTTCACACTTTTTTCACATTTCAGCTTAATGTCTTTACTTCCATGAACATCTCTTTATTCTCTTCGATCTTCTCTTCACTTCCGATCACGCAGAGGGAATGTTCCTTCAACATCGCCTCAAGCACTTTCGCAAGAGCCCTGATATCTGCCTGATCTGCGTCAAGGATCTGCGCCCGTTCCGTGCGGATCATTTCTTCTGTGACACGGTTCATATACAGGTTCATGGAACGGCTGCCTTTTGCAGACGGATTCATCGGGCGGTCGATATTACTGATCGTGCCGATGATGAATTTGTTCATATCGCGGTCGCTTACATTGAAATTCTTCAGGTAGTCTGCAACGCCCTCATAGATTTCCATTGTCTTCTTCAGATTCGGGTCTCTGTAAGAAATAAGGTACCCCTCACCGATCCGGTTGAAATTACTCATGCAGCCGTAAGCTCCGCCTTTTACGCGGATATTCTGCCACAGGTAATCGTAGCTTAAGATGACTTTCAGGATCTGAAGTGCTCCCGTATACTCGGCGCCGCCGTCTATGAAGTTTCCTGTCCTTGCCACATACTGCACTTTCGATGAAGTCTTGAAGCCCTCGTTGCGCTTTCTGCAGTGAAGGATGCACGGACCGGATACGTCATCTTCTGCATCTGCGTCCGCTCCCGCATCCGCCGCATCATTGAGCCTGCTGCCCACTGCGGCAAATGCCTTCTCCATAGGCTCCAACCCTTCTTCCGCCGATGTATAGCTTATCATCATATTATCCTTGCGGAAGATCTTAGCCGCGATCGCTTTCAGGCTGCGGATCAGTTCTTCCTTATGTCCTTCAAAGTCTTCCTCGATCTCTTTGACCACTTCATAATATCCGATCCCGTCCGTATCGTCTTTGAACTTGGCGATCGGCGAAGTGTACGACAGGGAGCGGAGTGCCGCCGTGGTGTGTCCCGATGAGAGGAAGGACATCTGCAGGCGGGATTTCAGCATGGCAAGTATCTCTTTGAGTCTCTTCTCCTCATCCAGTTTTGACTCCATAAGGATCTCCCGCATCATAGAGAGGAGCACATCCATCTTCGGGTACAGTGCTTTTCCCTTGATTTCAAATGTAGCGCGGAAATCTTTTTCTTTTACTTTCGTCACGTCTGTATAAAGCTCCAGGGATGTACCGATACCGCCGGTGTGGACATTGATCTCATTGAACAGTTCACCGTATTCGTAATTTGTTGTATCAATAATGCCGAGCACACTCTGCAGGATTCCCACATAGGGAAGTTTCTCTTCTTTGATGCCGGAAAGATCAAACATCAATGTGACATAGCCGATGCCATTCGTCTCTACATTGTGGTGCACCATCTTCACGCCGTCGATTTCTTTTTCATCATTGTAAATCGGCGCGATTTCTCTGGAGATGTCCTCTCTGTGAAGCACAGGGATCTTCTCCAGATCTTCCGGTGCAGACTCTTCCTCCTGATACTCTTCCAGCTCTTTCGTATCCTGTACAAGTTTCTGTATCTCTTCCGGTGACAGGCTGTCTTTATATGACTGCAGTTTTTCCGCAAGCTCACGGTCCATCCTTGCAGTGCGTCCCTGCTCCGGACGGATGATCACAATAGATCCGTGTGTATTATCCAGAAGATAAGTCTGTATCAGTTCTTCAAAATACCCGGTTTCCACCTGACTCTTCAGGAACTCGAACGTCGGGATCGCTTCCATATGGATGAACGGTTTCTCATCATCATAGAGCCAGCTGTCAAAGAGCTGCAGTCCGTACATAAGACCTCTCGGATAATTTCCAAAATCAGCCTCACGGAAGCGGAATTCGTGGTAATTGATTCCGGCACGCAGTGATTTTCTGTCAATACCGTTCTCGGCAATCTTCTTCAGCGTATCTTCAATGACGCAGATAAATGCTTTTTTCTGCTCTATATTAGCGTTCTTCGCGATCACGGAGAAGATCGGCTGATACACACCGTTGTCGTAGGAACCCATGATATCCTTACCGATACCGGCATCCAGAAGCGCTTTCTTGAGCGGCGCGCCCGGAGCGCTCAGCAGGGCATAATCCAGGATCTGGAATGCCAGATACAGTTTTTCATCCAGAGAGGTTCCGATCACCTTATTGTAAGAAAGATAAGTATTATCAGAAATATTTTCATCGCTTGCTATAGAATATTCCTGTACTATCTCTTTCATTTCCGTAAAAGGCTGCTGATTCCGGATCTCGGAATCCACCTCGATCTGATCGAAATCAGAAAGGTATTTTTCGTCCAGCCATCTCAGTTTCTCTTCCATGTCCATATCTCCGTAGAGATAAATATAGCTGTTGGACGGATGATAATATTTCCGGTGGAAATCAAGGAACTGCTCATAGGTAAGCTCCGGTATCACCTCCGGATCACCTCCGGACTCATTTGCATAAGAAGTATCCGGGAAGAGCGAATTCAGGATCACGCGGTCGAGCACGCCCTCGGGTGACGAGAAAGCTCCTTTCATCTCATTGTATACAACGCCAGACAGCGTCAGCTCTCCGTCCGGGTCATCCAGATGATAGCTCCAGCCCTCCTGGCGGAATGTCTTGTCATTCTGATAAATATTCGGATAAAATACCGCATCCATATATACATGCATCAGGTTCTGGAAATCCTTGTCATTGCAGCTTGCAACCGGATACACTGTTTTATCCGGATAGGTCATCGCATTTAAGAATGTGTTGAGAGAACCTTTCACAAGTTCCACAAACGGATCTTTTACAGGGAATTCTCTTGACCCGCAAAGTACAGAATGCTCCATAATATGCGGCACTCCGGTACTGTCCGAAGGCGGCGTGCGGAAACCGATGGCGAACACTTTGTTCTCATCATCATTCTCCATCAGCAGCACTCTCGCCCCGCTTTTCTGATGTTTCAGAAGAACTCCCCGAGATTTCAGGTCGGACAGTTCCTTGTCCCGGATCACTTCATATGCTGTCAGATCATATATGCTCATACTCATATCTCCTTGCTGTTTTTTACGCCCTATTAGTATAACACTATCCGGAGGAGTTTAAAAGTGAAGCATTTTTCTTTTTATGAACTCATCTTTATCTCCGCTGAAATACGGTATTGCGTGAGCTGTATTTGCCGAGGATGCCAGCAGATGAATCTCACCCTTCTTTATTCCGCAGGCACGCGCGATAAAGTTCTGGGAAAATTCTGCATATTGGATGTTCCGGTATCGCACGGAGAGGTACTGCTTTGCAAAATATCCTCCGGCAATCTTTAGATATTGGTCATCCGCCCCGACCCCGGCAGTACGGTATTTTAAGATCATACCGGTCAGCAGGGACAGAATCGAAATTGCTGATATGATCCAGATATACAGCCTGTAGCGGCTCTCCAGCAGTTCATTGCACATGAGCGCACCGGCCGCTGCAACAAAGATATACACCGCCGCCGGAATTGTCCATGCAGCCCACACCGATGCAGGCAGCCGGTCTACAGGCTGCGATGCAGAAGACGCGAACTCCGGAAGGAGCAGGGAAAGCCTCTCTCTCATTTTTTCTTCCGTACAGTAGAGGACAAGGAAAGAATGCTGTTCTTCCTTGTCATCCCCCATTCCCACATTGACGATCTCCGCCATATATCTGTGCCCGATTCTTGCAAGGAACGACTGACGGATCTTCAGCGCCTGTATTTTATCTACGGGAATCGTATACTCTACTTTCTTGAAGAATCCATACTTAATATAAATCTTATCGTCCAGACGCTTTGCACGGAAATCATAATATCTGATAAAATCTTTCACTGTATCCCAGAGCGCAGACAGTATGATAAAAGCCGCCACAACAATGGCTGCTGCCGAACCCGCAAGAGACGCCATCAGGTCTGCCCGCCCGATCACCTCTGCAACGCTCACTGCAGTCCCAACGATGGCAAGCAGAAAAATAACTACTGACAGGATGCTGATAGAAAAGAAACCATGCCGGATAATGTCTGCGATTCCGGCGCGCACATCGTAATCCTCCGGCTCTCTTCCGGCAGAATATGCACCTGTCACTCTGTCTGATACTCCGGATCCGGCTCCTGTCACCGGAATCCGGCCGGCCGCCTCTTCCATCTTTCTTGTAACTTCCTGCTGGAACCACAGTGCATCGGATTTCTTCAGCACGATCTTTACATCTGTGCTGTCCGCTGTGGACAGACTGTTCGTGTCCAGCTTCACCTTGCAGGTGCCGAACAGCATCTCGATCAGATTCTGCTCCAGATTGATATTGGAAATATTCCGTATACCGATCGTGTTCTTCTTTTTATTGACTCTGCCTTTTTCTATCACAATGGCATTTTCTTCAATTGATATGTATGTTCTCGCCCAGACGAGCACCTGCCCGGTCAGACTGACTGCCAGAAGGACGATCGCACCTGTCAATATCAGAACCCCTTTACTCGTAATAAAAGAAAGATCTGATTTTGTAAGCCTGTCTATACTCTGAAACAACTGTGTGACAACAAGCACGAAAACAGCTGCGATCACTGCACCCGTCTGCTCCAGGATGACCGATATGTGATTGCGGAATCTCCTGCTCTGCCTTATCTCATTTTCTTTCATCTTCATTCCTCTTCTTCCCGTCTGCCCTATTCTGCATCATTCCCTGCGGTCTGTTTGTACCTGTTCACTCTGCAGCCTCTGCTCCGACACGATCTCATTGATCCGTTTTCTTAATTTATCTGCAATCTGCTCCGCCCTCTCATCCTCCAGAAAAGAGAGTGTCACATCACCGCCTCCGGTCGTCACAATCACCTTTGCCACACGGAACATCTGGTCTACCGGTCCCTTCTTCGTCTGGATCTTATGTATCCGCTCGATAGGGACAATGTTACGCTTTACGAACAGATATCCCTCAATAATGTCAATACACTCCTCATTGATGCTGTAACGGTACCTGTGATATCTGAAATAAGGGCTGACCAGTACGTCAATAAGTGTCAGTACAGCGAGAATGAGCGAAATCCATTTTCCTATAGTGATATTACCGGGAAATATCCAGAAATAATCGACAGCTCCGATCACTGCCAGTACAACTACTCCTGTGACAGTGCCTGCCGTGTACATACAGTTCAGCGCCCGCTTTGAAAGTTTCTCATATCTTAAATTTTCCTGCATTATTTTCCCCCGTTCTGTACTCATGCCGCCCCGTCTTAACACTGTTGTTTCAGGCTGAAAACCGTCCTGCATTTTGTACTATCATTTTAGTACAATAATACAGGACGTCTTATTCCTTGTCAACCGGTTTCTCCGACCCTCTCCTCAATTCGAATCAGCCGGTTATATTTTTCCATATTTTCCATATGACAGAGACATCCTGCCTGAATCCGGGAAACACGGAACGCAACAGCAAGATCGGCGATGAGACTGTCTGATGTCTCTCCGGTGCTGTGTGCGAGCGATACGCCGTATCCGGCTTTCTGTGCCATTTTTATCACATCGGATAATTCAGTCAGAGTGCCTGCCCGGTCTGTTCTTACAGTAATGGCATTTGCTGCTCCCATCTTGATCCCTTTTTCCAGACGTTTTATATCTGTCCGGTACAGAGAACTGCCCGAAAGCTGTATTCTGTCTCCTAAACTTTCTGTTATCTCTGCCCAGCCGTCCCAGTCCTCACAGTCCATTGGATCTTCAATGAAAGAAATGGGAAATTCTGCTGTCAGTTCATCATAATATACTGTCATTTCCTGTGACGTTCTTTGCAGCCCTCTGCCTTTTTTCCCGATTTCTCCCGGAAATCTGTAGCACTTCTGTCCACAGTCATATCGTTTCGCAGCTGATGCATCTATCCCGAAAGTAACATCCTGCCCTGCCTGAAAACCTGCACGCTCAACTGCCGTTTTCAACATCCCCAGTGTCTCCCTGATGTCCGCGGACGCTTTTCCCATGCTCCGGCATATTTCTACGCACATTTTAATCTGTGTGCGAAACGGGAGATGTTCTGCGGGGATAAGAAATATTCCATACTGTCCCGTTCTGTTTTCCATGCCTTTCCCTGTATCGGCCACCATGATCCTTCTTCTCTCTGTAACAGTGACCACAGGTACCGGCATACTCTTCGCCTGCACTCCGCCCAGATAACGATACAGGGGCAGCTTAAGAGCTGCCGCGGCGGCACATGCGACAGCGGCAGACACCCCGAAGACTGTACGGGTTCCAAGTGCACTCTTATCATCCGTTCCATCCAGCCGGAGCAGGGCTTTGTCGATATCCTCCTGATCAAATACGTTCCGTCCGATAAGCTCCTGGGCAATATGTGTATTTATGACCTCAACCATTTTCTCCGTCCGCTCCGGTATTTCTCTGTCATCATCCGTTTTACTTCCAGCCTCCATGCCCGCTCCTGACGGGACAGATACTCTTCCCACGATTTCTTCTCCTGCCAGCACCTCTGCCTCCACTGTCGGATTTCCTCTGCAGTCAAAAATTTCTCTTGCAAATATGTCCCGTATTGGTAATTCTGCATCCAGCTGCTCCAACCTTATCGCCCTCCTTTTCCCGTTCTTTACTGGAGACTTATTATTCCCCGGCGCACTTTCTTAATGCGTTGACTTTTCATTTTCCAGAGATTACAATTCGGATAGGGACACAGACAGCCCTGGTACTTAACCGCAGAAAAAAGGGGGATAAAATAATGAAAGAGAAATTAAAATATTTCTTCCTGCTGACATGCAGCACACTTCTCATCGCATTCGGAACTTATTTTTTCAAGTTTACAAACAATTTCACTTTTGGCGGCATTACAGGACTTGCGGTTCTGGTGGCAAGAACAGGACTGATCTCTGCCAGTGATTTCAACCTCGTCATGAGTATGATCCTTCTCGTGGTCGGACTTATCGTTTTGGGCAAAAAATTTGCAGCCAAGACAGCATACTGCAGCATCCTTCTCTCATTCGCACTTTCAGCAATGGAAAGGATCTGGCCTATGAGCGGCCCTCTCACAGAGCAGCCCATGCTGGAACTCTGTTTTGCCATCGCGCTTCCGGCCCTCGGATCTGCCATCCTGTTCAATATCGGTGCTTCAAGCGGCGGTACGGATATCATAGCCATGATACTGAAGAAATATTCCAGTTTCGACATCGGCCGTGCACTAATGATATCTGATGCAGTGATCACAGCGGCCGGATTCTTTATCTTCGATATTGAGACAGGGCTTTACTCTGTCCTCGGCCTTGCGATCCGTTCCTTTATGATCGATAACTTTATAGAAAGTTTCAACCTGTCAAAGTATTTCAATGTGGTGTGCGATGATCCCGAACCGATCTGTGATTTCATCGTGCATACACTCACCAGAAGCGCCAGCGTATGCCATGCCAAAGGAGCTTACTCGGGCAAAGACAAATATATCATTTTCACGGCCCTCAACCGTGTGCAGGCTGTCCGGCTCAGAAATTATATCCGCCAGAATGATCCGGAAGCTTTTATCCTGATCTCAAACACAAGCGAAATTATAGGAAAAGGTTTCCATAGTGTATAAAAACAATTTAAAAGAAACGAGGAAATTTACATGAAACATCTTGTGATCGCAGAAAAACCGTCTGTCGCACGTGATATCGCGCGCGTACTCGGATGCAGCAAAAAGAACAACTCCTATATAGAAGGCAAAGACTACGTCGTCACATGGGCTCTGGGCCATCTCGTCACACTCGCTGATCCGGAAGAGTATGGCGAGCAGTATAAGACATGGCGGCTGGACACTCTTCCCATGCTTCCCGGCCGCTGGAAACTGGTCGTGATCAAACAGACTTCCAGACAATACCACGCTGTTAAAGAACAGATCTTCCGGAAAGATATTTCCGACATTATCATCGCCACCGATGCCGGACGAGAAGGTGAGCTCGTCGCCCGCTGGATCCTTGAGAAGGCAGGAAACAGAAAACCCCTGAAGCGTCTCTGGATCTCATCGGTAACAGACAAAGCAATCCGAGAAGGATTTTCACATTTACGCCCGGGCAAAGATTATGAGAATCTGTATCATGCCGCAGTGGCCCGTGCTGAGGCTGACTGGGAAGTGGGGATCAATGCCACCCGCGCACTTACCTGCAAATACAACGCCCAGCTCTCCTGCGGAAGAGTACAGACACCTACGCTCGCCATGATCGCCGCCCGCGAAGAAGAAATCAAAAAATTTATTCCGAAACCGTATTATGGACTCAAAGCAGTTGTAAAAGGGATTCCTTTCACATGGGCAGATGCAAAAAACAACTCCGGACGCACATTTGACAAGTCAAAGATTGAAAACATTTACAAAAATGCAGCATCAAAAATCCGGATCACCGAGGTAAAGAAAAAAGCTAAGAAAACATACTCTCCCGCTCTCTATGACCTGACCGCCCTGCAGAAGGAGGCCAGCCAGCGATATGGCTACCCGGCAAAAGAAACCTTAAATATCATGCAGCGCCTTTACGAGAACCACAAGGTGCTCACGTATCCGCGGACCGATTCCCGCTATCTGACCACCGATATGACAGGGACTCTGAAAGAACGCCTGAAGGCATGTGCCGTCGGTCCTTACCGTAAGGCGGCATCCCGGCTCTCCATGCAGGAGATCAAAGCGGACAAATCATTTGTAAACAATGCAAAAGTCTCGGATCATCACGCCATCATCCCGACCGAGCAGTTTGTCCAGCTCGAACATATGTCAAACGATGAGCGAAAAATATATGATCTTGTCATCCGCAGATTCCTTGCTGTTCTGTCTCCCGCCTGTGAATACGAGGAAATTTCCCTGACCGGAATGATCGGAAATGAAACCTTCCGTGCAAAAGGCAGTCAGATCCTGAAAGCCGGATGGCACGAAATCTATGATGCGGACTGGGAAGACTTTGAAGACGAAGAGGTTCCGGACAATAGCGGCACCACAGGAAGCGCTTCTCAGGCAGCCGCCACATGGCCTGATATCAGGGAGGGGAGCGAACTTCCTGTCACCTCCCTGTCCATCACAGAGGGAAAAACAAAACCGCCGGCTTATTTTACAGAAGGCACGCTGATCGCGGCAATGGAGAACCCTGCACGGTATATGCAGCATAAAGACCAGACGCTGGCACGTACTCTGGGAGAAACAGGCGGGCTTGGGACTGTGGCTACCCGCGCTGACATCATAGAAAAACTCTTCGGGAGTTTCCTCATGGAGAAAAAAGGCGCGGAGATCCATATTACGTCCAAAGGGAAGCAGCTCTTATCCCTTGTGCCCCCGGATCTCAAAAGTCCCGAACTCACCGCACAGTGGGAACTCAGGCTCAAATCCATTTCCCAGGGCAGAGAATCTCAGGATAAATTCATGGCGGAGATCGAAGATTATACAAAATCGCTGATCAGCCAGATCAAAAATGCAGAAGGCACATTCCGTCATGATAATCTGACCCGCCACAAGTGTCCGCAGTGCGGCAGACTGATGCTTGAAGTAAACGGAAAGCACGGGAAGATGCTCGTGTGTCAGGACAGGGAATGCGGTTACCGGGAGACAATATCCAGACGTACGAACGCCCGCTGTCCTGTCTGCCACAAAAAGATGGAACTTGTAGGAAAAGGCGATGCGCAGAGATTTGTCTGCTCCTGCGGCCATAAAGAAAAGCTCTCTTCTTTCCAGGAGAGAAAGAAAAAAGAGGGAAAAAGCGCTAATAAACGGGATGTAGCTGCATATATGAGAAAGCAGGCAAAAGAAGCAAATGAACCGATCAATAATGCATTTGCAGAAGCGTTTAAAAATCTGGGACTATAGATGTAAATACGTATTTATCTGACTGAGAAAGAGTCCGCCGGGAGGTATGTATTGTTA
>DWWO01000071.1 GCA_019119675.1 Candidatus Mediterraneibacter faecipullorum
GTCTATTATACTCCTATCAGACAAAAAAAGCCAGAAATATAAAGCAAATGTATAGCTCTATATTTTCCAGCTTTTTCAAAGGATTCTCCATATTTAATTTTTATTCATGAAACAACCCTGTTCCCTTATCAGGTTTACAGAACAAAATATAAACAATCATTCTACATATCCCGTCGTACTCGCTGCAAGGAATTGATTCCCTGTATCATCTGTCAAATAAACATCGACATAATATATTCCCGTTGCAAAACCGAAATTAGGAACATTTACATTAGCCATATAAGTCCCGTCAGACTGTACCTCTGCCTGGACCCACTGCAGATCACTTTGATCTTCCTCGGTCCACACAGCAGCAGTTATTCCGGATATACCATCCTCAGTATTCTGGAAATCACTAATTACCACACTCAATACCCCTGTTGTATAATCATAGGGCATAGCCGTAGCCAAAGCAGTAGGTGCAGTTCCTTCCCTTATCCGAAGCTCAACATTATCCTTGTCAATATCTGCGGTTAATTCATCCATAAGTTCTGACTTTTTCATCAGTTCTTCATTGACATATTCAACTCCATACAATTCTGTCAAAGTTTCTTCAGTTGAAAACAGATTAGTACCTAGTCCCAAACGATTTCCTTGAATATCTACTCCAAGGCTTGCCAGAGTAGTAGGAAAATTATCAAATGTAGAATACTCCCTGCGCCATTCAGAATCTTCCGGCTGAACAGAGGAATTAATATAAGCCGTATATACTTTTCTCTCATAATCATCATCAATATTTTCACAAAAGTCACTATCCATTGTAGCATGATCACCTGAAATCACAATCGTCGTATTTTCATAAAAGTCCTGTGCCTGAATCCACTCTATAAATTCGTTTACCTGTCGGCTAGAACATGATAATACGTTTGCATATTGATTATCACCATATTCCGATTCACATTTTTCACATACATACCCATCCTCAAAATGAGTATCTACTGTCAGCATAGTAAAATTAAATGGTTCTTTTTGAGACGCAAGATCAACAAGCTCCTCTTTTGCATACTCAAACAGTTTCTCATCTTCGATTCCCCACCACACCCAGTAATCTGATGGGAATTTTTCAAGTGATTGAAAATAATAATAATCTTTTATATTATAATTCCCATGATCTGAGAAATAGAGACTACGCCCGCCAAACTCTCCATCTGATCCTATCATAAATGTCTGATTATATCCCTGTTGTTCAAGAATATCCCCTAATGCTATTACCGCAGGAAGGAAGCTCTCCTGAGTATCCATAGAGTTTCCATCTATTGGAAGGGTAAGCGGAAGGCCTGAAGTTTGTGAGAATAATGCTGCTGCTGTCCAAGTGGCATATTTTAGGGCGGTTCCTCCATTAAGCTCATCACTTGCTCCTGAAAAATCCTCATTTTCAACAGCTAGATTTGTCAGTTCAGGGATAAAATTATTTTCAAACGCTCCACCGTTTTTTTCATCAGAATAGGTAATCTCCATAGATTCTAAAAAGATGTATATCAAATTTTTCTTTTCTTCAGGAAATGTGAGTTCTACTTCAGATGGATCTACATAATACATATCAACAAAACTCGAATATGTATCACTATTCTTCGTATATTCATCAATATCGAGACGTTGCCAAGCCAAATACGCTATGCTTACATCAAGCAATATTGCGATAAACAAAACACATAGTACTAATGGATAGTATACCCTTTTTCTCTTTCTAAATATAATGACAGCTACTGTAGAAAGTATTAGTATAATCAATGTGATAAATATACATGAGACAATATAATCCATTATAATATCTTTATTAGTTCCATTAATTGGTGACTGTATCTGAAACATTAATTCCTGTATAGTTAAATTAGGCCATGTGTCAAACAGCCATAAAACACTCGAACAGAATAATACACTAAACGTAATCCATATAACTAACAAAGCATTGCATATCGCAAAAAAAATTTTCTTCATTTTACCTATATTTTATCCTTATTTTACATTTTTATAACAGTAGTAATCATAACATTTTCATCTTTATTAAGCAATATCAACTCTTTTTGAAATTATTTTTATATAAAATGAGGAAGAACTTTAAATCAGTTCTTCCTCGTCTCATAGTGCAATTTATACTTTTGTCTAATTCAACGCTTCCCCGGCTTCCAGGCTTCCGCCTTCTTCAACCACATTCGTCAGATCTATGATCTCTCTCAGGCTGCTGTCATCCGGATACATTACATATAGCAACTGATCTGATGCAGAATAGCAATAATCCTGTCCACCTTCTCCGCTTAATGCCACGGACTGGATCGACCATTTTGCATTTGTCCGGAGCTGATCTCTGATCAATGCATTCAGCTGTGGCTGCGTTACATTTGTCTCCACATCCTTGCTGACCTGGTTCATGATAGTCCCGGCTTTCAGGAGCATTGTAGGAGAAATCATTTTCTTCAGCATTGCCGTGATGACCGCCTGCTGGTTCTTACCGCGCTGATTATCTCCATCCTCCAGGTTCTGCCTCTCCCTGCTGAAAGCCAGCGCCTGTTCGCCGTTAAAGTGATTCAGGCCTTCCTGGACATCCATCACATATTCGGAATCCTCGCTTGTCGTGAATGCATACTCAGACTCTACGTCAATACCGCCGAGAATATCAACAATATCGATAAGAGAGGTAAAGTTCAGTCTTACATAATAATTAATATCCGTCTCGTACAGGTTACCCAACGTTGCCATGGAAGTCTCTATGCCGTATACCCCGGCATGTGTCAGTTTATCCATAGCACCTTGTTGTACATCTGGCCCGTATAAGGGCACATAGGAATCCCTCGGCGTAGTGATCAGAAGGATTTCATGTGTCGTCGGATTGACAACAGCAATGATATTAACGTCACTCCGGCTTGTCTCTGACACTTCCCCATACGTATCTATTCCGCTTATATACACAGTAAATGGCTCTTTCGTGAGCGTATCATCAGAACCGCCGCCCAGATTAAGCTCTGTCTTGATATCCATCTCATAAATGATCTTAATGTTATCACTGAATCCCTCTACCGCGTCATCCATCAGCTGTGTATATGCCTCATTATAGATGATCGCCTGTACGTCCCCGTCCACAAGAGCCTGAGCCTGAGCCTGAACAGAGTCACACTCCGTCAACGTAAGATCCGATCCCAGCTCTTCCTGCAGGTTTGTTACCGCAGTCTGGATGTTATCGCCGCCCTGCTGGAACTGTACACCGAAATTATATCCCACTGTATCTTCAATCGTCTCAGCAGAATCATCAGCCAGAACAGCGACAGCCATCTTATCCACGCGCGTATTACCGCCGGTGATCAGGGAAAGCATGTTATTCGCCTGAGCGATGTTGTAAGCGCCGAATGTCAGCACACAGATCATCAACAGGCTGAAAATCTTCCCGGCGGTTCCTCGCTTTTTCCTTACAGCCTGTGTTGTAAACGCAATACACCACAGAAAAAACAATATTGCTGCAACAAGCGCAAGATAATTCATGGGCAGCATATCGAGCAGTATGACCACGATCATAAACACAATGCTCACCAGCGCCTGAAACACCAGACAAAATGAGCCTAATCTGTTCGTTGCGGTTCTTTCGGAATATCTACTTGTATTTCTACAGTTACGCCCGGTATTATCTACCGATCTGCGTTTTTTCGCCATTGTCAAAATTCCTTTACTTTTTTCTCTTAATATGTAGTCGTATCAGCTATCCGTACTATCTGTATAATACAGAAGGGTATACTCCGTCCGCTATGAGCTTGCGTACCGCACTCATTACAGCTTCTTTATCTTCCTTATATGTCACTCCAAACCACTGGTCGTGAGACTTCAGAACACGGACGTCCAGTCTTCCTTCTTTCAGAAGATCACCGATAATGGTCGGCAGCAGATACTCAGCTTTCAGATCCTCCGCACTGATGCTGTTAAGGAATCCGTCAAATCCGCTCTCCAGGATGTTGATAAACTCCGGAGTCAGCCCCCACATATTCATGGAGACCGGAGAATCCGGATCAAGCTCTTTTGCTTCTCCATCTGTTCTGATGACCGCCTTATCCCCTTCTTTTTCAATATTGTGTGTTTCTGTAATGCCGGCAAGCATACCGTCAGGATCAACCATGCAGATTCCCCTGGTTACTCCACCGTTCTCACTGAGTGTATTCTTGAGCACAAAGCTGACCATACAAATCTGCATTTTACCAGTATCTTCCATACTTGTCAAATAGGAGTAGGCTTCCCTGAATGCATCTTTCCCGTAATAGTCATCTGCATTGATCACCAGGAATGGAGAATCCACCACATCTTTACAGCACAGAATAGCCTGTCCTGTTCCCCACGGTTTTGTTCTCCCCGTAAACTTCTCCTGATATTTCCGGGGAATATCATTAATTTCCTGATATGCATATGCAACTTCGATCTGTTTTTCAATGCGATTTCCGATCACCTCTTTAAAATCTTGCTCCAGATCTTTCCGGATCACAAATACGACTTTATCAAATCCTGCTTCTATTGCATCATAAATCGAATAATCCATAATGATCTCGCCGTTTGGTCCGACCGGGGCCAGCTGTTTGATCCCTCCTCCGAACCTGCTTCCGATTCCTGCCGCCATAATAACTAAAGTTGCTTTGCTCATGATTCTTTTCCTCCTGTGAACCTATATTCCTGATTACTCTCCCAGCCCGTCTTCCACAAGCTGTACCATCTCACTCAATGCTGCTTCTTCATCCGGTCCCTCACAGACGATCTCGATTTCGTCTCCGCTCTTGATACATGCCCCGAGCACGCTCAGTACACTCTTAGCATTTGCTGTCACGTCTTCATGTTTTGTCTTTTTGAGGACTGTGATCTTACTTTTAAACTGCATGGCAGTCTTACAGAAAAGTCCGGCCGGCCTCAGATGCAGACCGGTTGGATTTTTTATCTTTACCTTTCCGTTTACCATCTTGGATTCACTCCTTGTGTTTTGTTCATTCTGTCTTTTATTCTCCTCCGGCTCCGTCCTGCCCGGAAGTACCGCCGGTATTTTCCTGAGAAGAGGAACCGTCAGTCCCCTGTCCCGAAGAACCGTTCTCCGTACTCTCCGACTTATCTTCAAGCGTAAGCTGAACTGTCACTTGTGAAGTCAGTGTTATTCCCTGCGGAAGATTCACCTCCACCGGAATATCATAAGTCCCCGGTTCTTTATATTCCGCCAGGTCTACCGAAACCGCATTGCTGATGTCCAGTACATCCAGTTTCTCCTGTTCGCCGCTGAACGTGAACACGATCTCTGCATCCGGTTCATAACTCACCGTCAGGTCATCCGCCAGATTATTGATGATCACGGAACTCACGAGGAAATTAATCGTACGCGTTCCCTCCCGCTCGACCATCGCTGTAATCTTGATATTACCTGAGTTCTCATCTACCAGCCTTATCCCCTCCGGCAGATACGAAGCAATATTTACCGTCTCTTCGACCGAACTCTGTGCGCCATCGATGTTGATCACAGATGAAGGAATCACAATCTCCTCCACATCTTCTATCTCGTCACTCTTCCCGCAGATCTGTATACGCTCAGGTTCAACCGTACAGCCGGTATAATTATAACCTTCCGCCGGGGTTCCCAGAACTTCAGCCGTCACCGGAACTGTCTTCTTCTCAAGAACCTCGATTGATACGGTAAGTCCGTCTTCTCCGAGATTATTCGACAGACGGGTCTGCCCGACTTCATTACCGTTGGCATCGTATAATTTAAGTTCTGCTGTTCTCTCCTCATCCTCGGATATACCGCTGATATCCACCAGTGCAACCGCGCTGTCAATCTCCTCCACGGCAGACTCGGCGCCTGTGATCGTCACATTCTCCGGATGAACAGTCATTCCGCCCACAATATACCCATCGCGTTCTTCGCCCTTAGTATCTACTGTAAGCGCAAGAACCTTTCTTCCTGATTTTTCTCTCTGTATCTGGAGATTTCTCGGTACAGCCTCGGCGGACTCATATTTGCCGCTGTATTCCGGAATCGTTACCGTGATGGGCACGAGTCCGGTACTTGTATCCATTTCCTTTATATCCGCTGTAGCCACTATATCCTCCGCGGACAGACTCTGCCGGATCTCACGGTTCGCATATACCACCACGCTCACCGTTTCTTCTCCAAGCACCTGATACACCTCTCCCGACGAGGTAATGATATCTTCATTCACAATCGTAACCGGAATATTCGTAAATGTACTGCTTGAAACGGGATTGTCGACATTTACCACGATCAGCCACAGAAAAGCGGAAAAGACAAGTGCCGTAATCTTTAAGCCCAGATTGTTTGTAAGCTTATATTTCTTCATTTTCTGCGCCATCCTTTCCGTATAGAGAATCTCTTCTTTGACTCTGTACTCCTATACTGAATCCGGCTCAGCTTCTCCCTCAGTTCTTCCCGCTTGATTCCGCGTGTAAGAGTGCCTCCCATCGCAACCGACACAAGGCCTGTCTCCTCTGACACAACGATCACAAGCGCATCGCATACTTCGCTCATACCAAGTGCTGCCCTGTGTCTTGTGCCGAGATCTTTACTGATACTCATATTGTCCGACAGGGGCAGGTAACAGGTCGCCGAAGTGATCCGGTCGCCACGGATGATCACCGCTCCGTCATGAAGCGGTGTATTATGTTCGAATATATTGATCAGCACCTGAGAAGACACCTTGCAGTCCAGTTCGATCCCGGTCATCTCGTACTCGTTAAGGCGGATTGCCTGTTCGACCACGATAAGAGCTCCCGTACATACATTGCCCATCGCATAGCAGGCTGATACGATACTGTCCGCCGTCATATCGGAAAAGCGCTCGTTCTCCTTGCCTTTATCAAAAGGATTGATATTACTGAGCAGGTTCTTCTCGCCCAATTTTTCCAACGCCCGACGCAGTTCCGGCTGAAACACTACGATTGCCGCGATTGCCAGGACATTGATGGACTGCGCGGCCAGATAGAGGATCGTATGCATCTGGAAGATCCAGGCAAACAGGATAAAAGCCCCCAGCATGATGATACCTCTGAGGAGCATCCATGCTTTCGTGTTCTTGATCCAGAGCATGATCTCATATAAGATCACTGTGATGATCAGTATCTCAATGACATCTTTAACCTCGATAGCCGGAAGATACATGCCTTCTGTGTAATTGCCTATAAAATTTTTCAGCCAGTCTATCATTACTGTTATGTCACCGCCTTATTTACTCGGTCTTTCCTTTTTCCTGGTCAAGACCCAGCTCTTTGCTCAGACTTCTCGTAAGAAGTATATCTTCTGTGTTCGTGTTTGCATTTTCATCTGATGAATGATCCTCCTGCTTCTGAGGCTTGTTCCCCGTGATACGTTTCACTTCCTTTTCAGGAGCAGAAACACCGACTTTGGGGACCGCCTTGACATAATAATAGTATTCATCATCCTCAAACTGTATATTCTCTGTTCTGGAATAATCCACAGAGAAGAAAAGGAATTCCAGAACAAGTCCGACCAGGATTCCGAGGCACGCGCTGACAGCGATCGACACATAGGAAACTCCCGTTCCAAGAGCCATATTTCCTGCTGCCGCTATGATCACGCTGACGACTGCTCCTGCTGCAGATGCGATCTTCCACGCATGGTCAACCGCACGCGTACGCACCAGGTTTACCACAAGGATACCTACGACCACCGTCGCTGCCATCAGCCACATTTCCCTGCTCGTCAATACCTGCCGTGTAAAACTCATCAGGCTGTTAAAAAGTGCATCCGCATCCGTACTTCTGAGTGCCGCTGCAGAATCCTTGACAAAATCTACCATATAATATGCGATCACGCCGCAGCATGCCGGAACGATCCAGACAGGTGTGCCCATAAGACCGAAAACTACCGGAACGACTAACGGTATCTTTAGTCCGAAAGCCAGTGCTGAGATAAGCACAAGCCATGCTTTCTTCGGTGTAAACCGGAAATAGAAAATGTACATTATCAGAAAAATGATCAGTGACACCACTGCGATCGGAAGTGATAACGAATAGAAATGAACAAGGATCAGCGCAGCTGCCGCTGTCACCATTATGATCATCGGAAAAAAAGTACAGATTACTGCCAGACCCACGGTACAGAAGACAGAAGAAGCCATTTTCATAAACCCTATGTTGGCATTGATCAGCCCGAACAGGACCAGCCCCAGTATGAGCTGCAGTGCTTTCAGGATATACGTAGAGTACTTTGCATATATCTCCTGCAGTTTTTCTCTCCAAACTAATAACGTGCTCATGATCTGTGTATCTCCTTTTTAAGATTCATTTTTTCCAGACGGGAAAGATCCCGCATATACCGTTTCATTCTCTGCTTTGCCCTGATATGCTTCTTTCTGTAAAACGAACCGGCTCCGATTCCGTATATGATGAGAAGCGACAGATATAAACCGAGTACGATAGCTGCAAGGATCAGGAGCTTAACAACTGTGATCCCCTCTATCAGACTCTCCCCCCCTGCCAGGAACATAAGGGCAGCCAGAAGGAAAAAACCTGCCGTTACCCAGATCAGCGTGATCCACGTATTCAGACTCGAATAGTCTTTCTGATAATAACCTGTAATTTTTATATCTTCTTCGCCATATCTCTTCTCATAGATCGCAGCTCTCGTCATCAGACGTACTTTTCTTTTATCGATCATAACGCTTTTACACGTCCTTCCTATGTACTGGCCTATCTATTTCAGTCCATTATGTTTTAGTATAGCATATAGTCAGATACCTTGTCCAATGCTTATAGTCAAAAAGTAAACATTTCGGGCACCTGCTTTTCTGAGCATTTTTGCCGCCCGGTCCAGAGTCGCACCGGTTGTATAGATGTCATCAATGAGAACCACATTTTTCCCCGGATTCCACGCTCCGGATACCGCGAAAGCGCCTTTGAGGTTTGCCTGCCGTTCTTTTTTTCCCAGACTTTTCTGGGGAGATGTCTTTTTCACCCGGAACAGCACGTCTGTACGTACAGGTATGCCGGTTGCAGCGCCAAGTTCACGGGCAAGGATCTCCGCCTGGTTAAACCCCCGTTTTCTCCTTCGTGAACGATGCAGCGGCACCGGTATGATCTCCTCTGCCTCCCAGCGGCGGAGCTGATCCGCATAGCGCGCAGCCAGTTCCCCGGCAAATATCTTCCCGTAATTGCGTCTGTTATGATATTTAAATCTGTACAGAGCCCCTGCCACAGGTTCCCTGTGAAGCCAGAGGTTCAGCCCGCAGGTTATGCCGGACTCCTGTCTGCTGCAGTCTTCACAGAACTCATATGATTCATCCCGCACCGGTTTTCCGCATCTCATACAGCGCGGCCCGCCGATATATACGATCTTTGTCCTGCATTTATCGCAAATCCCTTCCGGCGAAATTTGTCCGCAGAACGGACACACCGGCGGATAGAGCAGATCGAGCGCCCGCTCCGCCGCTCTTCTCAGGAGATGCCCTGATACTCTCTGATCCGCTGAGAGAGACTTGTATATCTTTCCTGTTCGTTTTTGTTTTGTATCATTTCTTGAAATACTGTATCACTCCCCACGATTGTAAGGCATTTTTTTGCCCTGGTAACAGCTGTATACAAAAGGTTTCTCGTGTAAAGCAGTCTTGGCCCCGGCAGAAGGGGGATGATAACAGCCGGGTACTCGCTCCCCTGCGACTTGTGAACTGTGATAGCATAAGCAAGTTCCAGCTCCTCCGTCATATCATATCCGTATTTTACTTTTCTCGCCTCATCAAACTCTACTTCTATCGTCTCTGTGTAATCGTTGATCTCCGTGATCACGCCCATATCTCCGTTAAAGATTCCGGTGCCACTGTCTACAGTCAGACCGAACTTTGTCGTTATCTCCCATTCAAGCTGATAGTTATTTTTGATCTGCATCACTTTATCGCCTTCCCGGAAGAGTCGTCCGTTTATCTCTTTCTCATTCTTCTTCGGGTCTTCAGGATTCAGATACCTCTGCAGGATCGTATTCAGGCGTTCCACGCCCAGAAGCCCTTTTCTCGTCGGAGTCATTACCTGTATCTCATTCGGAGCAGCCTGTACATACTTCGGCAGCTTCTTCTGGATCAGCATGATAACGATGCCAATGATCGTATCTGCATCCTGGCGCTTCAGGAAGAAAAAGTCTCTGCTTTTATTGTCGAGGACCACCGGTTCCCCTGCATTGATCTTATGGGCATTTACCACGATGTCGCTCTCTCCCGCCTGACGGAAGATCCTGGTCAGCGTAACGACAGGAAATTTTTCAGATGCAATAATGTCCTTTAGTACACTGCCCGGACCTACAGACGGAAGCTGGTCCACATCCCCTACCAAGATCAGGCGTGTTCCCGGAACAACTGCGGACAAGAGCGCATGCATCAGTGGAAGATCCACCATGGACATCTCATCAATAATGATCACGTCCGCTTCCAGCGGATTCTGACGGTTTCTCAGAAACCCGCCCACACTGTCTTCCTCTTCAGGATTGACATTCACCTCCAGAAGACGGTGGATCGTCTGTGCTTCATATCCGGTGGCCTCTGTCATTCGCTTGGCCGCACGCCCGGTCGGTGCAGCCAGGAGGATACTCATCCCCTCACTGTCAAAAAACCGGATCATCGTGTTGATCGTCGTCGTCTTTCCTGTTCCCGGACCTCCCGTCAAAATGAGAAGACCATGTTTAATGGACTCGATCACGGCCCTGTGCTGCATAGGATCAAGTTCGATCTGTTCCGCCTGCTCCACCTTGGAAAGACGTCGTTCCATCATATCTTCCGGCATCTCGCAGTTGATATCCAGATCATGGAGCATCTTTGCCGTATTGAGTTCCAGATAATAGTAATGTGACGGATAGACCCTTATCTCTCCGTCTTCTTCTTTCATTACTGTCTTTTTCTCGATGCACAGATCCATGATATGTTTTTCTATATCATGGATTTCCACTCCCAGGAGCGCGCCCGCCCGCTTCATCAGGAGCTCCTGCAGGAGATACACATGCCCCTCGCCGACTGCCTGCTGTAATGTATAGAACAATCCGCTTTTGATCCGGTAGTCGGAATCGGTATGTATTCCAATACGGGCTGCGATCTCATCAGCAGTCTTGAACCCGACTCCCTCAATATTGTCAGCGAGCTGATAAGGATTCTCTTCCAGCACTTTGTATACACGCATACCGTAATACTGATAGATCTTTGCCGCAAGCTTCGTCGAAATCCCATATTTCTGGAGATAGATCATGGCTTTGCGCATATCCTTTTTTTCTTCCATCTGGGCTGCGATCTCTCTGGCTTTACGTTCACTGATCCCCTTGATCTCTGCAAGCCTTTCCGGCTCTTCCTCTATGATCCGGAACGTATCTTTCTTAAACTTCTTCACGATCCTGCCTGCAAGGGCAGCCCCCACGCCTTTGATCGCTCCGGATCCCAGATACCGCTCAATGGACACAAGATCCTCCGGTTCTTTCACAATATGTGAAACAACCTTCAACTGTGTGCCGTATACATTGTGATTTACATATTCCCCGGTCAGTTCAAGCATTTCACCTTCATTGATGAAATTAAAATTTCCCACACAGGTCACTTCACCATCATCATTTTCCAGATGAAAAACTGTATAACCGTTTTCCTCATTGCGGAACACAATATGTTCCACATAACCTGTAACCGTTTCCAAAATCTATTCCTTTCACGCAAGAACAGGGATGTGCCTTTACTGCTCACATCCCTGCTGATAACCGTTTAAAAATCCTTTCTGCCGCTCATGAACTCCACGAACTCTCCCGTACCGATCGCCACAACTTTCATAGGATCTTCGGCAGTCATTGTATTGATCCCCGTCTTTTCCTCGATCAGCTCCTCAAGTCCTCTCAGCATTGCGCCTCCGCCTGTCAGGACAATTCCCCGGTCCAGAATATCCGCTGATAATTCCGGCGGAGTCTGCTCCAATACGGAGATAACCGCTTCGACGATCTGGCTGGTGGCTTCCCTCAAAGCCTCCTCGGTCTCGGAAGAGGTCACAGTGACGGTCTTTGGCAGTCCGGTCACAAGATTTCTTCCCCGGACTTCCATCGTCTCCTCCTCTACGAGGGGATACGTAGTGCCGATCTTTATCTTGATATCTTCTGCAGTTCTTTCACCGATCAGAAGATTATGTTTCTTACGCATATAGCGGACGATCGCCTCGTCAAAATCATCTCCCGCGACCTTGATGGATGTATTCACCACCGTACCGCCCAGAGAAATGACGGCAATATCTGAAGTACCGCCTCCGATGTCTACGATCATATTGCCGCATGGCTTTGCAATATCAATCCCTGCTCCGATCGCCGCAGCGACCGGTTCCTCGATCAGATGTACCTCCCTTGCCCCCGCTGCAAACGTCGCTTCTTCCACTGCTTTCTTCTCAACCTCGGTCACACCGCTGGGTACACAGATGCTGATACGTGGCTTCTTAAACGTACGTCTTCCCAACGCTTTCTGTACAAAATACTTGATCATCTTCTCAGTGACCGTATAGTCCGAGATCACACCCTGGCGCAGCGGCCTTACCGCCACAATATTTCCAGGAGTCCTCCCCAGCATCAGACGAGCTTCCTCGCCGATTGCCTTTATCTCATTTGTATCTCTGTCAAATGCTACCACAGAGGGCTCTTTGAGCACGACACCCTTGCCGTGGACATATACCAGCACACTGGCAGTTCCGAGATCGATCCCGATATCTACTGACATATTCAATTCTCCCTTCCAAATCTTTATACTCTTTCCCGCGAAACCGCTCTGCACATAGTCAGACCCTGGCATAACATCCTGCCGGATCTGTTTATATACTGTGCAGGGCATCCTGTATCTTACACCCTTCCGGGCTCCTCTTAAAATTATCTGTAACACGGAACACAGGCAGGTTCCCTCCTCCTGCCTGTCCGCAATAACCAGTATAATAGACTTTCAAAAAAATGGAAAGACTTTTTTCGGATTTTATTTTCTTTTCAGCATTTCATCTATATATTTCCCTGTATAGGACTTTTCATTCGCCGCGACTTCTTCCGGCGTACCGCACACCACGATCGTACCTCCCCGGTCTCCGCCTTCCGGCCCGATATCGATGATATAGTCCGCCGTCTTTATAACATCCAGATTGTGTTCAATGACAATGACTGTATTGCCGTCTCCCGCAAGCCTCTGCAGGATTTCTGTCAGTTTATGGACGTCTGCAAAATGAAGCCCTGTAGTAGGTTCGTCGAGAATGTATACTGTCTTTCCTGTGCTCCGTTTACTCAGCTCTGCCGCCAGTTTGATCCTCTGCGCCTCACCGCCGGAAAGCTCTGTCGAAGGCTGTCCGAGCCGGATGTAAGACAGTCCCACATCGTAGAGAGTCTGCATCTTCCTGCGGATACTCGGAACTGCATCAAAGAATTCCAACGCCTCTTCCACTGTCATGTTGAGTACGTCATAGATTGATTTTCCTTTATACTTCACTTCCAGAGTCTCACGGTTGTATCGTTTTCCGCCGCAGACTTCACATGGAACATACACATCCGGCAGGAAATGCATCTCGATCTTGAGAATCCCGTCTCCTGCACAGGCTTCGCACCGCCCTCCCTTTACATTGAAACTAAATCTGCCTTTCTTGTATCCGCGCGCCTTGGCATCCGGAGTCGCGGCGAAAAGATCACGGATGAGGTCGAACACGCCGGTATAAGTTGCCGGATTAGACCGCGGGGTGCGCCCGATCGGCGACTGGTCGATATTGATTACTTTGTCCACCTGCTCCAGTCCCAGGATCTTTTTATGTTTTCCGGGAATTGTCCGGGCGCGGTTCAAATCACGCGCCAGTCTCTTATAGAGGATCTGGTTCACAAGAGAGCTCTTTCCCGAACCGGAGACGCCCGTCACACAGGTCATCACGCCAAGCGGAAAGTCCACATCGATATTTTTCAGGTTGTTCTCCTGCGCGCCGATCACCTTCAGCCACCCGGACGGTTTCTTCCGCTGTTCAGGTACCGGTATTTTGATCTTCCCGGAAAGGTAAGCGCCTGTGACAGACTTCTCGTTTTTCATGATCTCGTCAGCTGTGCCCACAGCCACAATTTCACCGCCATGTTCGCCTGCTCCCGGTCCGACATCCACGATATAATCTGCTGCAAGCATGGTGTCCTCATCGTGTTCCACGACAATAAGCGTATTTCCGAGGTCTCTCAGATGCTTGAGCGTAGCGAGCAGCTTGTCATTGTCTCTCTGGTGGAGTCCGATGCTCGGCTCATCCAGAATATATGCCACGCCGACCAGACCGGAGCCGATCTGGGTGGCAAGCCTGATACGCTGCGCCTCGCCGCCTGACAAAGTCCCCGTAGCGCGCGCCAGGGTAAGATAATCCAGGCCCACATCCATCAGAAACTGTATCCGTGCCCGGATTTCTTTTAAAATCTGCCCGCCGATCAGCATCTGCGTTTCAGAAAGCCTCAGGTCTTTGAGGAAAGACTGCAGTTTTTCGATTGAAAGCGCGGTCACCTCCGCAATGTTTTTATCTCCTACAGTTACGGCAAGCGCTCCCGGTTTCAGCCTCTGACCTTTACATGCAGAACACGGTGTGATATTCATGAAAGTCTCATACTCTGCTTTCATGGTCTCAGATCCTGTCTCTCTGTATCGGCGCTCTACGTTTTTGATCAGACCTTCAAACGCGACATCATAAACTCCTTCACCCCGCTGCCCCTTATAGAACACTTTTACGCTTTTCCCGTTTGTTCCGTGGATCAGGATATCATGGATCTTCTTTGGGTATTTTTCAAACGGAGTATCCAGATCAAAACCATATTCTTTACAAAGCGCCTCCAGGATCGCGCGCGAAAAACTATTCTTGTCTGTACAGGACTGCCAGCCAAGGACAGCGATCGCGCCTTCATTGATAGAAAGGGACGGATCAGGAATCATCAGCTCTTCTGCAAACTCCATCTTATATCCGAGCCCGAAACACTCCGGGCAGGCACCGAACGGATTATTAAACGAAAAGCTTCTGGGCTCGACTTCCTCGATGCTGATCCCGCAGTCCGGGCAGGAAAAGCTCTGACTGAAATTCATCGGTTCCCCGTCGATCACATCCACCACTAAAAGTCCCTCGGCAAGATGGAGTACGCTCTCTACCGAATCAGTCAGGCGTTTTTCGATTCCCGGACGCACGATCAGACGGTCCACAATGATCTCAATATTATGTTTGATATTTTTTTCCAGCGCAATGTCCTCAGACAGTTCATACATATTTCCGTCTATACGGACACGGACATAGCCGCTTTTCTTCGCACGTTCCAGAAGCTTTGCATGTGTTCCCTTGCGGCCGCGCACAACAGGCGCCAGAAGCTGTATCCTGGTTCGCTCGGGAAGTGACATGATCTGATCCACCATCTGATCCACAGTCTGCTTCGCGATCTCCCTGCCGCATTTCGGGCAGTGGGGGATACCAACTCTTGCATAGAGAAGTCGGAAATAGTCATAGATCTCCGTCACAGTTCCGACAGTAGATCGGGGATTGTGGTTCGTTGATTTCTGATCGATCGAAATAGCTGGTGACAGCCCTTCGATACTCTCTACATCCGGTTTCTCCATCTGGCCTAAGAACTGTCTTGCGTACGACGACAGCGATTCCATATATCTCCGCTGTCCCTCCGCATAGATCGTGTCAAAGGCTAGAGAAGATTTTCCCGATCCGCTCAGGCCGGTAAGGACAACCAGCTCGTTCCTCGGGATGTCCACATCTATGTTTTTCAGATTATTCTCATTTGCACCCCGGATCCTGATGTATTTCCGGGCATCCATCTTAGTTCCCATGTATCTTTATCGTTTCCTTCCTGTATATCATTTATCATAACAGCCCTGCGTAACCTGTACGTCAGTGCAACTTTACAAGCGGCGCGGGCGGGACTGCTTTTACTCGATATCATTGAGCATCTTCTTAATATCCACCAATTTGTCACGCAGCTCGGCGGCCGCCTCGAAATTCAATTCCGCCGCAGCTTTCTTCATCTGTTTCGTCATATCTTTGATAAGCTTCTCCAGTTCTTTTGCACTCATGGACTCCGGATCCTTCTCCATGCGCATTTCTTCCGCCGCAACTTTCTTTGATATACTGATCAGGTCGCGCACGGATTTCTTGATCGTCTGCGGCGTGATACCATGCTCTTCATTATATTTCATCTGGATCTCACGGCGCCGCTTCGTCTCGTCGATCGCCATCTGCATGGATTCAGTCATCGTATCCGCATACATGATAACATGACCTTCCGCATTACGCGCAGCACGCCCGATCGTCTGGATCAGCGACGTTTCCGAACGCAGGAAGCCCTCCTTATCCGCATCCAGGATCGCCACAAGAGTGATCTCAGGGATGTCGAGACCTTCTCGCAGAAGATTGATACCGACGAGCACATCGAACACATCCAGACGCATGTCGCGGATGATCTCCGTACGTTCCAGTGTATCCACATCGGAGTGTAAATATTTCACACGGATACCCACTTCACGCATATAATCTGTAAGATCCTCTGCCATACGCTTGGTCAGTGTCGTAACAAGCACTTTGTTCTTCTTCGACACTTCTTTGTTGATCTCTCCGATCAGGTCATCGATCTGTCCCTCCACCGGACGCACGGACACCTCCGGATCGAGAAGTCCCGTAGGACGGATCACCTGCTCTGCACGCAGCAGCTCATGCTCTTCCTCATATGGCCCCGGCGTCGCTGACACGAACATGACCTGATTAATCTTACTCTCAAATTCTTCAAAATTCAAGGGGCGGTTGTCCTTTGCAGACGGCAGTCTGAACCCGTAATCTACCAGTGTGGACTTCCTCGACTGATCGCCATGGTACATGCCGCCGATCTGCGGGATCGTCTTGTGCGACTCATCGATCATCATGATGAAGTCGTCCGGGAAATAATCGATCAGCGTGTACGGCGGCTGTCCGGGCGCAAGCCCCGCCAGATGACGGGAATAGTTCTCGATCCCGGAACAGAATCCCGTCTCCTTGAGCATCTCAATATCAAAATTCGTCCGCTCTGCAATACGCTGCGCTTCCAGAAGCTTGTCCTGGCGCTTGAACTCTTTCACACGTTCGTCCAGTTCCTCCTCAATGTCGTGCACCGCCCTCTTTATATTCTCTTTATCCACAACATAATGCGACGCCGGAAAGATCGCCACATGCTTCAGTTCGTCTTTTATCTCTCCCGTAAGAATATCGATCTCTGTAATACGGTCAATTTCATCCCCGAAGAATTCAACCCGTACCGCAGTCTCGCTCTCATATGCGGGTATGATCTCAAGCACATCGCCCCGCACCCGGAAGGTACCGCGGTGAAAGTCCATATCATTGCGGTCATACTGGATCTCGATCAGCTTTGCCATCACTTCGTCCCTGTCTTTTATCATTCCCGGACGCAGAGAGATCACCATGTTCTGGTAGTCCACAGGGTTTCCCAGACCGTAGATGCAGGATACACTGGCAACGATGATCACGTCCCGCCGCTCCGTCAGCGCCATGGTGGCGGAGAGCCTCAGCTTGTCGATTTCCTCATTGATCGAGGAGTCCTTGGCAATATAGGTGTCAGAGGAGGGGACGTAGGCTTCGGGCTGGTAGTAGTCGTAGTAGGAGACAAAGTACTCTACGGCATTGTTCGGGAAAAATTCCTTGAACTCACCGTAGAGCTGTGCCGCCAGTGTCTTGTTATGAGCAATGATCAGCGTCGGTTTATTCAGCTTCTGGATGACGTTTGCCATAGTAAAAGTCTTTCCGGAACCAGTGACGCCGAGAAGCGTCTGGCACTGGTTGCCTTCCTTGAAGCCTTTGACAAGGTCGGCGATCGCCTGGGGCTGATCGCCGGTCGGTTTGTATTCTGATACTAATTCAAAATGATCCATGATTTATCCTTGCTCCTTTTTCTGATGTTTGATTTCTTCCCTGACACGCATCAAAATTTCCCCTAACAGATTTTGGCCTCTCCACCTATCTATGCAATGCCTGTTCTCATCTTTCATAGAAAGGCCAATTCCCCAGATCCGATCTTTTACAGCGCATTCCGCAATTATTTCTTCACCTGTCTTCTCCAGATTTTCAGCAAGTTCAGGATTCTGACGGAATTTTTCGCGTACACCTTTATAAACAATTTCTTCTCTTACCTTTATCCAGATCTTATCATCAAAATGCTGTACAGATCTGCCTAATGCTTTTATATCTGCTGCATTATCTGTCTGTAAAATCTTCTCTGCTGCTTCTTGATCTTGAAACAGCAATGCCTTTTCATACATCATATACTGTTCCATTGATGAAAACTTAATGCCATCAACTGTAAATTCAGACAGATACCAGTTGCTCAAATATCCATTTTCTTCTTCCGGATTATGAAAACAGATCATATCTCTTTCCTCCCGTAATTATCAGCAGCTTTACGGCACATTAAGCCCACACTGCTCTCCCACCTTACGAACAGCCACATCCAAATCAAGATCATGCAGGCCAGGATATGCTTCAAACATAAATTCAACCGGGAGCAGTTTAACGACTTCTTTGCTTGTTAGTCGGTATATCCATTGAAATAATGCATAAAATTGTCCAATCCAGTTTGGAGCAAATCCTCCCGCCGTTTTTCCCTGCTTTAGTTCATATTTATCATTTTCCAGGAAATAATTGTATAACGTTTCTGCATCCATTGTACAGACATAAGCCTGTCCTTCATCGACCATAGCTCTTGTATAGCTTTTCATATATGACTCTATAAAATCCGCCACATCAATTCCAGGATAATGTTCTTCTGCATATTCAAATAATTTTCCTTGATTTTCAACAACTTCTTCCAAGTAACTTTTACTGAACACTTCCATGATCTTACCTCTTATATTAATTTGCTGAACACATTTTCAATCTTATTTTTATCAGAATTGATCAAGGCATACATTGCCTCTCTTGCTGTTCTGTCACGCTGCGTATATTGCGGATTCACCTTATTATACTCAATTTCTTGCAATGCCGAAAAATCTTCTCTGAGACATTGAAATGCTTTTTCTGTCTTTAAACAGTACTGAATTCCCAAATCTCCCAATTTTAATAGCTCCGGTAAGATATCAAGATCTACTTCATCCCTGACAAAACACTTGGCAATATAAAAATATGATGCATTTGCACGCCAGCCTTTGATCACGTCATATCCTTCTGTAGATACCTGATATTTTTGAATGAATTTAGGGGCCAATACTCTATATCTTCGTCCTGTATCTGCATCCCGGTGTTTCATAAGCTCGGCAAGCCATGAAAGCATATCATATTTTTCAAAATCCAATATCTTTAATTCGCTGGTATCCAGTACAAATTTATGTACCCAGCCATTCTTTTCAATCGGATTGCAGACAGACCATTCAGATGCTAATACTGGACTTCCGGTCAGATAAAATCCTTTTCCGTAATCATGCTTGTCATTTCCCAATCCGTATGTCGGTACAATTTGTTTATCAGGACTTCCATGATATAAAACAAGTTCATTTCCCTTGTTGTTCATTGCAATCTCCTTTATACTCAATAAAAATATGTTTCTTATTGTTCAGATTGGGGAAACACTGTTTGTATTTTACCATTAGGGGCATCCTTCCATGTCTGTAAACCCATGTGTTCTTTTTCGCTATCCGCTCTATGATAGATTACCTCTGCCGCTGTTTCCCCATGAATCGCCCAGTGCAATTGATTTTGAACCTTTGCAAAAAACATTCTTGTTGTTTGTGCCTTTGAATCATAATCTATACTAGTTGCATAAATATCTGTGATTTTCTGATAAAATCTTCTTTCAGATAATCGGATCTCACGGATTCTTTGCAACTGTTCTTCAAAATAGTCCTTTGTCAGTACAGTTCCAAAGTTTTTTAGTCGTT
>DWWO01000072.1 GCA_019119675.1 Candidatus Mediterraneibacter faecipullorum
AGCTCATGTGGGTTTAGACCTTTTGACCCTGGCATCATTATATTACACCGGGCCGGAGAGCTCAACTGAATTTGCACATTTTTAAAAAGCCTCAGCGCGGCCTGAAAGACCGCGCTGAGACTCTTAGTTATCGCAATATTAATATGCTCTTCCCCAGTAAACCATATGTTTCGCCGGTTTGCCACAGCACACGCACACGTCGGACAGATGCTCCTCTTCCATAGGAATACATCTGGATGTCACGCCGCCTGCCTGCGCCTTGATCTCATCCTCGCACGCTTCCTCGCCGCACCACATCGCTTTGACGAATCCTTTCTTATTCTGTACAGCGTCTTTCATCTCTTCGATCGTTGTCGCTGTACTGATATGATCATCCAGGAATGCCTTCGCTTTCGCGTAGAGGTCTTTCTGGATCGTCTCAAGGATCTCACCCAGTTTTGTCGTGATCTCATCGATGGAAACAACGATCTTCTCTCTTGTATCGCGGCGCACAACTACGACCTGACCGTTCTCAATGTCTTTCGGCCCGATCTCGATACGGGTCGGAATACCGAGCATCTCCTGTTCACTGAACTTCCATCCAGGGCTCTTCTCGGAATCATCGATCTTCGCACGGTATCCTGCTGCCTTCAGTGCGTCGAGAAGCTCGTTCGCTTTGTCAAGCACACCTTCTTTGTGCTGTGCGATCGGAATGACTCTCGTCTGCACCGGTGCGATCCTCGGCGGAAGCACCAGACCACTGTCGTCGCCGTGTACCATGATGATCGCGCCGATGATTCTGGTGGATAATCCCCATGATGTCTCATATACACTGTGGAGTTCGTTGTTCTTATCCGCATATTTGATATTAAACGCATCCGGAAATGCATTTCCGAAGAAATGGCTGGTCGCGGACTGGAGCGCCTGCCCGTCATGCATTAACGCCTCGATCGTATAAGTATCCTGCGCTCCTGCAAACTTCTCGCTCTCTGTCTTGCGTCCTGCCACAACCGGAATTGCAAGGTCTTCTTCCACGAAGTTCTTGTACACTTCCCACATCATCTTCGTGCGTTCTTCCGCTTCTTCATATGTCGCATGGATCGTGTGCCCCTCCTGCCACAGGAACTCTCTGGAGCGGAGGAACGGCCTTGTCGTCTTCTCCCAGCGGAGAACAGAACACCACTGGTTCCATACTTTCGGCAGATCACGGTAGGACTGCACGGTCTTGCTCCACACATCACAGAACAGAGTCTCTGAAGTGGGGCGGATACAGAAACGCTCCTGAAGTTTTTCCATTCCGCCGTGTGTCACCCACGCCACTTCCGGAGCAAAGCCCTCGATATGGTCTTTCTCCTTCTGGAGCAGGCTCTCCGGGATCAGTACCGGAAGATATACATTCTCTACTCCCGTCTCTTTAAAACGTCTGTCAAGATCCGCCTGGATATTCTCCCACAGCGCATACCCGTTCGGCAGATAATTCAGACAACCTTTTACTCCTGAATAATCACACAGCTTCGCCTCGCGTACAACATCCGTGTACCACTGTGCAAAATCTTCGTCTCTCGAAGTGATCGACTGAACCAACTTCTTTTCCTTTGCCATTTTTTCTTCTCCTTTACCACATTCTATTTTCAATGCGTTCTTCCATAAAAGAACGCCGGGACATCTTAAGTCCCTCATAACAAGGGACCGGATATCCCGGCGGTACCACCCTAATTAACTGCACTTATGTGCGGTTCACTCTTTCGCCCTTAACGCGGTACAATACGCTGCACTTTCGCGCAGAAGCTCCCGGGCCGGTTCTATACAGTCCTGCAAAAGGCTCGCACCATCCGCCTTCTCTCTGCGGCATTTCCTTGTATATACTAATCCCGTTCTTCGCTGTCCGTAACTGTGATTTTAACCGAAATCACGCGGCCTGTCAACCTGCTGTTTTACTATAACAGTTCAGCCATCTGATATATACAGACAGATTTACCCCTGTATCTCCAGAAGCTTTGCCTTGAGTTCCTGTTCCATATTGCGCAGTCCCTCCTCTGCCTCGGCTCTCTTCTGACGGCCTTCTCTCTGGATATTCATGACTTCATCCAGTGTAGAAATCAGGGATTCGTTCGTGGCCTTAAGAGTCTCCATATCTACGATGCCACGCTCAGACTCTTTCGCTGTATCAATGGTAGCCATCTTCAGCTTCTCCGCATTCTTCTTCAGAAGTTCATTGGTCATGTCTGTCACCTCGCGCTGTGCTGCCGCAGCCTGCGCGGAATGTTCCACTCCGAGGGCGAGCACCATCTGGCTCTTCCACAGCGGGATAGTGTTGACGATCGTCGACTGGATCTTCTCAACCATCAGGGTATCATTATTCTGGACAAGCCGGATCTGCGGCGCTGTCTGGATCGAGATCATCCTTGTAAGCTCCAGGTCATGGATCTTCTTCTCAAACCGGTTACACATAGAGTCAAGATCTTTCGCGGCCTGCGCGTCTTCCGGAAGCCCGGACAATTTAGCTTTATCCAGAAGTTCTTTGAGCTGTGTGTTTTTTACTTCTGCCAGTTTCTTCTTTCCTGCAAGGATATACATGGACAGCTCTTTAAAATAGGTCAGGTTCAGCTCGTACATCTTATCCAGAAGAGCGGTATCCTTCATGAGCTGCACCTGATGCTTCTCAAGCACTTTTACGATCTCATTGACATTTGCCTCGGCTTTAGCATATTTCGCTTTCATGGACTCGATCTTATTAGACGCTTTCTTAAAGAGACCGAAGATCCCACCTTTTTCTTCCTCTTCATCGAATCCTTTTAATTCTTTGACCACACCGCTTAAGAGTTCGCCCACTTCCCCGAGATCTTTAGAGCGCACATTATTGAGTGCGTCTTCTGAAAAATCTGCCATCTTCTTCTGTGTTCCCGCTCCGTACTGAAGCACAAGAGTAGAATTGGTCAGGTCGATCTGCTGCGCAAATGCATCCACTGTCCTGCGTTCTTCGTCCGTAAGGATACTCTCATCCAGAGCCGGCTCCTCTTTGGGCTGCTCTGTCAGCGGCTGCTTCGCCTCCTGGGTCTGGAACGGGTCCAGTGTCAGTGTAGGTGCCGCGCTCACATCCTGAAATTCATTCCCCATCTTCTTTTCCTCCTTTTATTCTTCTTTCTGATCTGTAATATCTACAGCGGGCACTCTGGCTCCGCTTCGCTGCATTCAAAGTTTCCTTCCCGCATTTTTCAGTCCGTCTTCGGTCAGGCCTTCCTGCGCCAGCATTGTCTGCAGCACAGAGATATCGGAAGACAGATCCCATGCCGTATCCTGGAACAGATCGTCCAGAAGTTTTTCAAATGCTGTATTCAGCGTATCTATCGTCTTCTCGATTTCTTTCTTGGCTGTAATGATATTTTCACCCTGTACCGGCTGCGCGTCCAGATCTTCATATGCGTCCAGAAGCTTAATTGTTGTAGGAAGGTAGTATTCCATCAGTTTCCGGATATCGGCAACGGATTCCGGATGTTCCTCCACCCTGTCAAATATCCGGTCCACAAGCATTTCCATCCTCGACATTTTGGCAGATATCTCTTCTCCCGGGATCGCATCATTTGCTTCCCGGATCTTTCTCACATATTCATCTCCTGCCTGGATAATTTTCTGTACTTCAGGAGAGAGTTTCGAAAACTCCTGCTGCTGTCTGGCCGCTTCCGCCTCGCGCTCAGCTTTCTCTCTTTTCGTCCGTTCCATCAGGGCAGTGTACTGACTGTAAGCCTCATTACTGGTCATCAGGCAGGTTCCCTGCTCGTCCAGATGGCCCTGACAGAACCATCCTTTCCGGATCATTTTCTTCAAATCCTTTACAACCGTTTTTACAGATTTTCCCGTCTTCTGGGCAAGTTCTTTGACCTCGCAGTATTCCCGTTCTTTGATCACCTTGACATACTTCCGGAACCGCCCTACCGAGCACGCCATGTTTGTACCGGCAATTCCCATGACAAGAAAAGCAATACCGAACAGCCCGAAGATTGTCATTCCGACTTTCAGCACGAGATCAAATCCGGTCGCTGCTGCGCCCAAAGCCAGGAGCAGCAAAAATATAATTGACCCCGCAGTGAAAATATATCCTGTCACTGCCAGGAATATCCCGCCTATCCTTGTAGATGTCCCTTTAAGATAGAGCAGTTTCTTGGCCGGTCTTTCCGGCTGCTGATACTGCTGCTGTCCGTAATCAGCGCGGCGTGTTTCATATTTTTTCTTCTGGTTCCCGGAATCATTGCCGAACACGCTGTCCAGATTTACACCCGCAGCCCCCTTAGTATCCTTCATCCCCCGGGATACCGTATCCATTGCTTTTCCGATCGTGTCTGAGACCGTCTGGTTCAGCCTGCTGAAGTCTCTGTTGTCCACCGCATCCTGGATTGTCCTGCGTATCTCGTCTCCGAATCTTTCCCAGTCGTTATTTATCATGAACTGCCTCCTTAAAAAGCTTGACCGCAAAATTCTTTTATATGATAATCAGTTTAGTCGCTGACCGTATAAAAGTCAAGAAAGGAACATAAACTATGCAACCGGATATCAAGACATTTATTATATATGAAGACCCCCACATTATCGTCTGTCATAAACCGGCGGGCATGCCCGTTCAGAGCGCCCGGATAGGCACAGCCGATCTGGTAAGCCTTCTGAAAAATCATCTGGCTTCTTCTGCCAGGAACACCGGCGCAAGCAAGCCTCCATATCTCGCTGTCATCCACCGCCTTGACCAGCCGGTCGAAGGACTTCTCGTGTTTGCAAAGTCGCCTGCTGCCGCCAGAGATTTAAACCGGCAGCTCACCTCTTCCGGATTTAGCAAGTATTACCGCGCCACTGTTGTCGGCGTACCCGATCCGGCCGAAGGCACCCTGGAAGACTACATGGTAAAAGACGGGCGCACCAACACGTCCCGCATCTGTACAAAGGAGACTCCCGGGGCAAAGCTGGCAAGACTTCATTACCGGACAGAAAAAATCTGCGAGGATTCAAAGCCCGTCACATCACTTGTAAAGATCAAATTAGATACCGGCCGTCATCACCAGATCCGGGTGCAGATGGCCCATCTGGGATGTCCGCTTGCCGGAGACCGGAAATACGGACGAATTTTTGCTGACAGTCCGGATACCGGCAGTCTTATCCATAAAAATAACAGCACTGCACTGAAATTATGTGCATACCGGCTTGAATTCAGGCATCCCGCAAACGGCAAAGAGATGACCTTCAAAATCCGGTGAGATATCACAAACGGGCTGCCGCGGATGCGGCAGCCCCATTACTTTTCCATATTCATTTTTCCCACTTTTTACAGTCCGGGTGTCTTTTCTTTCCCGTCTACATCTCATCAACCACGAGCGGTTCTTCCTCTTCCAGTGATTCCTCATACTTTGAAAGTATCGTAGACTGAATCCTCTCTCTTGTACCGGAATTGATCGGGTGTGCGATATCACGGTATTCGCCGTCCAGGGCCTTTTTGCTCGGCATTGCGATGAAAAGCCCTTTTTCTCCTTCGATCACCTTAATATCATGAACCACGAACTCATCATCGATCGTGATCGATACCACGGCTTTTAATTTCCCCTCTTTCGAAACTTTACGTACACGTACATCTGTGATCTGCATACTCTCCAGGTCTCCTTTCTCTATTGCATTACCTGTGGGCTATAATGCATATCGTTCATTCTTTTCAACTACAACTTTCACACCATTTTCTCCAACGTGCCTTGTGTTCGCCCTGATCGTGTCACGGCTCTCGACGATGCAATTCTCTATGTAAGTATTATCCCCAAGGTATACATCATTCAAAATAATGGAGTTCTTTATCACACAGTTGTTTCCCACAAATACTTTTTTAAAGATCACGGAATTTTCTACCGTTCCGTTGATAATGCTCCCGCTTCCCACAAGGCTGTTCTTTACGACAGCTCCGGGATTATATTTTGCCGGCGGCTGATCACTCACCTTTGAGTAAACACTCGGAAGCTCTTTAAAGAAATAATTGCGGACTTCCGACTTCAGGAAATCCATATTTGTCTGATAATATGCGTCTACTGTTGAGATGTTACTCCAGTAGCTGTTTATTTTATAACCGTATATCTTCTTCAGATTCTTGTACCTGATCAATATATCGGTTACAAAATTGTGTCTCTCTTCCTCCGCACACTGTTCGACCAGATCGATGAGCTGTCTCCTGCGGATCACATAAATTCCTGTAGATACAGTCTGTGAATGTGCCACCATCGGCTTTTCCTCAAACTCTTCGATCCTGGAGCTCTCGTTCATACGGATCGTACCGAATCTCGTTGCATCTTCATTCGGACCGAGTTCTTTGCACACGACTGTGATATCTGCTTTCTTCGCTATATGGTATTCCAGTACCTTATTATAATCCAGCTTGTACACTGCATCACCGGAAGTGATGATCACATAAGGTTCATGGCATTTTCTCAGGAAATCCAGGTTCTGATAAATAGCATCCGCTGTTCCCCTGTACCAGTATCCGTTATCGGCAGTGATCGTAGGCGTAAATACGAACAGTCCGCCCTGCTTTCTGCCGAAATCCCACCATTTTGAGGAATTCAGATGTTCATTTAACGATCTTGCATTATACTGGGTCAGCACTGCGACTTTCTGAATATGAGAATTCGTCATATTGCTGAGTGCAAAATCGATCGCACGGTAGCTTCCGGCTATCGGCATAGCCGCAACAGCACGTTTTGCAGTCAGTTCATGCATCTTCCTGCTGTTTCCGCCTGCAAGGATAATTCCTACTGCTCTCATACTCTGTCACCTGCCTTTATCAATGTCTCTCCGCTCTCCAGCACGCCGCCCGGATAATCCTCGGGAACGGTCACGCCGCTGACAGCGGTATTCTTTCCGATCTGTACCCCGGCCGGAATAACGGAATTCTCACCGATCGTCGCCAGCCCGCCGCTGTAGATATTCGGTTTGAACTTGTTCGGAACATCACTGCCGATTCCGATGACCGCATTGTCTCCGACTACTGTATCCTCTGCAATGATCGCTTTTTCTATCACGCAGTTCTCACCTATCGTCACTCCCTGCATGATGATGGAATCACGGACAACACTGCCCTTTCCGATCGTCACGCTGCCGCCTAAGACAGAACTGTGTACTTCTCCGTAAATTTCTGAGCCGTTGCTGATAATACAGCGATCTACCACGCCCTGATCCGCAATATACTGAGGTGGAATATTCGCGCTGTTTGTGTAGATCTTCCAGAATTCTTCATACAGATTAAATTCAGGGATAATATCGATCAGCTCCATATTGGCTTCCCAGTAGGAGCTCAGTGTTCCGACATCTTTCCAGTATCCGTTATATTCGTAGGCAAAGAGCCTGTCCCCTTTCTCATGACAATAGGGGATGATATGTTTTCCAAAATCACAGTTCGGCTGGTCTTTCAGTTTGATAAGTGCTTCTCTGAGCACCGGCCAGCTGAAAATGTAAATACCCATAGAAGCAAGATTGCTGCTTGGTTTCTCCGGTTTCTCCTCAAATTCCCTGATCTTGCTGTCACTGTCCGTGACAACGATACCAAAACGGCTTGCCTCCTCCATCGGGACCGGCATTGCCGCGATCGTCACGTCAGCTTTATTTGCCTTGTGAAAGTCCAGCATCACTTCATAATCCATCTTATAAATATGGTCGCCTGAGAGGATCAGTACATAATCCGGATTGTAGGTCTCCATATAATTCAGATTCTGATAGATCGCATTTGCCGTTCCTGTGTACCATTCACTGTTGGAACTCTTCTCATAAGGCGGAAGGATCGATACACCTCCCACATTGCGGTCCAGATCCCATGGGATACCGATACCGATATGTGTGTTCAATCTCAGCGGCTGGTACTGAGTCAGTACTCCCACCGTATCGATTCCCGAGTTGATACAATTACTCAGCGGAAAATCAATGATTCTGTATTTACCACCAAAAGCTACTGCAGGTTTTGCGACTTTCGCCGTAAGAACCCCGAGCCGACTGCCCTGTCCGCCCGCCAACAGCATGGCAATCATTTCTTTTTTATACATTGCGTCACCTCATTTCTAGTTATATGCGCTTATTATACCATATATTTGTCTTTAGGAAATAATTATTTACAATTTTTCTTTGTTTTTTTTTAACTTTTTATTGATTTCGCACAAAAAGAACCGCTTTAATTTTTTTCCATATATAGTATAATATAAAAGGCTGAGGTATTTTATGACTATAAAAAGCAAAAAATTAGAGAAGAGGAATACCTATGTATAAGATTGATTTTAAGAAACCTATCCATATTCATTTTATCGGAATTGGCGGGATCAGCATGAGCGGGCTCGCCGAGATCCTGCTGGAGGAAGGCTTCACGGTTTCGGGCTCTGATTCCAAAGAATCTCCGCTTACGAAGAAGCTCGAATCCGAAGGAGCACATATCGACTACGGGCAGAAAGCCGGGAATATCACTCCCGGCATTGACTGTGTCGTATACACGGCTGCGATCAACAAGGCTAATCCTGAACTGATGGAGGCTGTTGCACAGAAGATCCCCATGCTGACACGTGCAGAACTTCTCGGACAGCTCATGAAAAACTACGATATGCCGATCGCCGTATCCGGAACACACGGAAAGACAACGACCACATCCATGATCTCCCACATCCTCCTGGAAGGGGAACTGGATCCGACGATCTCGGTAGGCGGCATCCTTAAAGCGATCGGCGGCAATATCCGTGTCGGAAATTCGGAGACTTTTATCACGGAGGCATGTGAATATACGAACAGCTTCCTTCATTTCTTTCCCAGGATCAGCGTTATCCTGAATATCGAGGAAGATCATCTCGACTTTTTCAAAGATCTGGAAGACATCCGGCACTCATTCCATCAGTTTGCCGGGCTGCTTCCGGAAGACGGCACCCTTGTCATCAACGGCGATATCAAAGACTATCAGGGTATCTGCAGCGGGCTCAACTGTAATATTGTAACTTACGGTTCATCCGCAGATTTTGACTACAGTGCCGGCAATATCACTTATGACGAAAACGGGCATGTCTCTTTTGACCTGTTCAGGCACGGTACACACACGGACCACATTTCTCTGTCCGTGACCGGCGACCACAATGTATCCAACGCACTCTCCGCCATCGCTGTGGCAGATTTGCTTAATATTCCTATGGACGTGACAAAGAAAGGGCTTCTCTCTTTTTCCGGCACGGACCGCAGATTTGAATATAAAGGAGAATTCAACGGTGTCACCGTGGTCGATGATTACGCACATCATCCGACAGAGATCGCAGCCACTTTAAAAGCCGCACAGCACTATCCGCACGATAAAGTATGGTGTGTATTCCAGCCTCACACCTACACCCGCACCAAGGCATTTTTCCATGAATTTGCCGAGGCGCTCTCTCACGCGGATCACCTTGTACTGGCTGATATCTATGCTGCACGCGAGACTGACACTCTGGGGGTTTCCTCCGCCGGGCTTGCCGAAGAGGTGAAGAAGCTCGGTACAGATACACATTACTTCCCCAGCTTTGAAGAGATCGAGGACTTCTTAAAAGAGAACTGCAAAGCAGGAGACCTGCTCATCACAATGGGCGCCGGCGATGTAGTCAGGGTAGGCGAAGACCTGCTGGGCTAAAAGGCGTACGGCAGTATTGAAAGTAAAAACGTCCTGTTTATCAGCTGTTCAGGAGTTATCCACACTTTCTACACAGAGTTATCTACAAAAAAGGGGGACTTACCCACGAAAAAGTCCTTTTTAACTTGTATAGAAAATGCTATTATAATCTAAGCACGGAAAGCGGATCTGGGCGGTCCGCTTTCTATTTTAGACTCTTAAGATAAATAACTGAGACGTAAAAGAAAGCGGGACAAAAAGATTATGAAGACATTAACACTGAAGAACAGATTCCAGACAAATGCGACTCTGCTTCCAAATGATTTTATAGACAATTACATGGTCGATGCAAACGGAGAATTTGTAAAAGTATATCTCTTTTTACTCCGTCATCTGGATGATCCGTGTTCTTCTATCACGATCTCAACGATCGCTGACTGCCTCAATAATACTGAAAATGACATTCTTCGCGCTTTTCGTTACTGGGAAAAAGCCGGTCTTCTCTGTGTCGAACGGGATGCCGATGGCAAGATCACAGGGCTCGAACTGCAAAAGACCGCCCGGGTGGTCAAAACTGCATCCGCCTCTCCGAAGGAGACCGAACCCCGGCACAAAGCTGCCCCAAAGATCTCTGAAGCTCCGAAACCGGCCTCCAAAGCTGTCCAGATCGACACATTCCGGGCACAGAAAGAGATCAAGTCGCTGCTGTTCATCGCGGAACAGTATCTCGGGAAGACATTGACACACACCGAGATGGAAACGATCACCTATTTTTATGACACTCTGCATATGTCGGCAGACCTGATCGAATATCTCCTCGAGACTTGTGTCGAAAACGGTCACAAAAGCATGCATTACATACAGAAAGTTGCTTTTTCATGGGCCGAGTCAGGAGTAGAGACAGTTGCGCAGGCAAAGGAACAGTCAGCCATATACAGCCGCAACTGTTATACCGTCCTCAACGCATTCGGGATCAAGAACCGAGGGCCGGCCGCCTCAGAGCTTACATATATCAAAAAGTGGGCAGAGGAATTTGGATTTTCTTCAGATATCATAGAAGAAGCCTGCCGGCGCACCATAAGTGCGACGCATCAGCCCAGTTTTGAATATGCAGATAAGATCCTGACCAAATGGCATGACCGGAACATCCGTCATCTTCAGGACATCACATCACTGGACGAAGAATACCAGAAAGAGCACATTTCCGGAAAAACAGCTGTAAGATCCAGAAATACAACGAGAAACCTCAATAATTTTGAACGGCGCAGTTATGATATGGATTCCCTTGAGGAACAGTTATTAAACAGCAATTAAAGGAGCATATCCATGGCACTTAAGAATTCACAATACAATGCGATCATGCGGAAATACGAGCAGGTCCGCCTGAAGAATCATGATCTTCAGAATGCCCGCTATGAAGAAGTTTATAAAAAGCTTCCTGAATTTAAGTCACTGGATGAATCTATCTCCGTTCTCTCCGTACAGTACGGAAAAAAACTCTTAAACGGTGACGATACAGCTCTTTCCTCTCTCAAAGAGGAACTGGAGATCCTGCGGAGCAGTAAGGAACATCTTCTGATCTCCGCCGGATTCCCGTCGGATTATCTTGAACCGGTCTATGACTGTCCTGACTGTAAGGATACCGGGTATATCGGAAACCAGAAATGCCACTGCTTTAAGCAGGCCATTATAAAACTTTTGTACGAACAGTCAAACATTAAAGAATTCCCGACGGAAGCGTCTTTTGATCATTTCAGGCTTGATTTTTACCCAGCAACACTTTATGATAAAACAACCGGGCGTAATGCCCGTGCAATGATGGAAGACACCTTGAGGATCTGCCATCGTTTTATAGACATGTTTGGAAAGGAGTTCCAGAACCTCTTCTTCTATGGCAGTGTCGGTGTCGGAAAGACTTTTCTTTCCACCTGTATTGCCCGCGAGATTATGGAGCGGGAATTCTCAGTCGTCTATTTTTCCGCGCCGCAGCTTTTCAACACGCTGGCGCAGACAAAATTTGATAAAAATAATACAGATGCAAAAAACATGTCGGATTATGTGTATAACTGCGATCTTCTGATCATAGATGATCTGGGCAGTGAATATACAAATGCTTTTATCACCGCACAGTTTTTCATGTGTATCAACGAAAGGCTCATACACAGAAAATCAACGATCATCTCAACAAACCTGTCTTTGGAATCGATCGCCGATCTCTACACGGAACGTTCTTTTTCAAGGATCACAAGCAATTATGCTCTGTTGAAGATCATCGGTGATGATATACGTATCAGGAAAAAGTTAGAACATAGGGAGGAACATTAATGGTACGCCGAACAGAACGAATCTTGGAAAACATTCCGGTGGGAAGCCTCGGGCTCATCTCACTGGCAGGATGTGAGGAACTCGGAAAGAAAGTGGATGATTATCTTGTACAGTGGCGTCATGAAAGCGCACACGAATATAAAGATGATATTGCATTTTCCGGATATGAAAAAGACACTTATCTGATCAATGCGAAGGTGCCTCGTTTCGGCTCAGGTGAGGCAAAGGGCATCATCGGAGAATCTGTCCGCGGAAAGGATCTGTATCTGATGGTGGATGTGTGCAATTACAGTGTCACATATTCCCTTACCGGACAGATCAATCACATGTCACCGGATGACCATTTCCAGAATCTGAAGAGGATCATCGCAGCAATCGGAGGAAAGGGCAGACGAATCAATGTCATCATGCCTTTTCTTTATGAAAGCCGTCAGCACAAGAGAAGCTCACGTGAGTCTCTTGACTGCGCTCTTGCCCTGCAGGAGCTTGTGCGTATGGGCGTTGAAAATATCATTACTTTTGATGCTCATGATCCCAGAGTCCAGAACGCAATACCATTAAGTGGTTTTGAGACTGTCTCTCCTACCTATCAGTTCATCAAAGGGCTGCTGCGCACCGTCAAAGACCTGAAGATCGACAGCGAGCATATGATGGCGATCAGTCCGGACGAAGGCGGAACTAACCGCGCTGTCTACCTTGCAAACGTGCTCGGCCTTGATATGGGAATGTTCTATAAGCGCCGTGACTATACGCGCATCGTAAACGGACGTAACCCGATCGTCGCCCATGAATTCCTTGGAAGTTCTGTAGAAGGAAAAGACGTGATCATCATCGATGATATGATTTCTTCCGGAGACAGTATTATCGATGTTGCCACAGAGCTGAAACGCAGAAAAGCGAACCGTATTTTTGCCGCTGCCACATTCGGTCTGTTTACAAACGGCATGGAAAAATTTGATAAAGCTTATGAGGAAGGGATCATCACCGGTATCCTGACGACTAATCTGATCTATCAGACACCGGAGCTGCTCTCCAAACCTTATTATATCAACTGTGATATGAGCAAGTATATCGCTCTTATCATTGACACTCTGAATCACGATGGTTCGATCAGTTCCATCCTGAGCCCGAACGAAAGGATCCAGAACGTCCTTCGCAAATATAAAAACGGAGAACCGATTTAATATCGGTATACCCCTGCATATCATTTATCCCGGGCGCGCTCACATAAAGCGCGCTCTCCTGTCATATGCCTATGAACAAAAAACTTGTATCCGAAATTGCATTTACTATACTGATGATGGCGGCTGCGACCGGTATATCTTTCTGTTTCTTTTATCTCGGCAATAAAAATGTGGCAAACATTGCTATCGTATATACGCTTGCGCTAATCCTGACCGCGCTCTATACTTCAGGATATCTGTTCGGGATCATCGCTTCGCTGTTCTGTGTGATCGCCGTAAATTATTTCTTCTCTTATCCGTATTTCAGGATCAACTTCTCTCTGAGCGGATATCCGGTCACCTTTATAGGTATGCTCGCGATCTCACTGATCACCAGCACAACAACTACAGCGTTGAAACGCCAGAGGCAGGCGATCGCCGAGCGCGAAAAGGAGCTTGCCGAGGCAGACAAAGAAAAACTCCGCGCCAATCTTCTCAGAGCCGTTTCACACGATCTGAGGACCCCTCTTACCGGCATTATCGGCTCTTCGTCATCCTATCTGGAAAACTATCCTGAACTTTCAGAAGAGGACCGGACAGAGCTTGTGACAAATATAAAAGAGGACTCCCAGTGGCTCCTTAATATGGTGGAGAACCTGCTCACGGTCACCCGCATCAAAGCCAATGATGCAGATAAGGTCAAAAAGACGCCTGAAGTCGTAGAGGAAGTTGTCTCTGAGGCAATACTCCGGCTCCGCAAGAGACTGCCCGACATTAAAATAAGGGTAAATATGCCAAATGATTTTCTTATGCTTTCCATGGACCCGACACTCATTGAACAGGTACTGATCAATCTGATGGAAAACGCCTGCATCCATTCCGGGAGCTCTGAGCCGATCGATCTGATCATATCCGAAACGCCGGACCACATCTCCTTTACAGTACGGGATTACGGACGTGGTATCAGCGAGAAACAACTTCCGTATATTTTTGAAGGCCAGCAGACTATGTCGGAAAGCACTGACGGCCACAAAGGGATCGGAATCGGATTGTCTATATGCAAGACGATCATTCAGGCGCACGACGGAAAGATCACGGCATCAAATCTTTCCCGCGGCGCTGAATTTACTTTCACGCTTCCAAAAGAAAAGGAGGATCACGACAATGCCTAAATGTTCTGTCCTGATCATCGAAGACGAAAAAAATATACAGACTTTTATGGGGAAGGTGCTCAAACGCCACGACTACCGTGTCCTTTATGCAGATACCGGTACTTTAGGACTGGAAGTGATCCGTTCCCAGTGCCCGGATATCATCCTTCTCGACCTCGGTCTCCCTGACATGAATGGTGACGATCTTATCCGCGAAGTCCGGACATGGAGCAGTATCCCCATCATTGTCATCTCTGCGCGTACTGCCGAGCGGGAAAAAGTAATCGCTCTTGACCTGGGCGCGGACGATTATATCACCAAGCCTTTTGGCACCTCTGAACTGCTTGCCCGCATTCGCGCTTCCCTGCGGCACAGCAACCGTCTTCGGACCGACAGCCTTTTGTATATCCGTCCCTATAAACACGGCGCCATGACACTTGATTTTTCAAAACGTCTGCTTCGGGTAGACAATGAAGAGATACACCTGACCCCCATCGAATACAAGATTGTTGCCTATCTTGCTCAGAATTCGGGCAAAGTGATCACATACTCTTCTATCCTCTCAAACGTCTGGGGACCTTACGCTGACGGAGACAATAAAATCCTGCGTGTTAATATGGCAAATATAAGACGCAAGATCGAGGATGATCCTGCCCAGCCAAAATACATCTTCACGGAAGTCGGAGTAGGTTACCGGATGGCTGAAGACGAAGAAGAATAATAATGATGAAATAACTAAAACAAAGGCATCCGCCGGACTATCTGGTATCAAACCATTTTCCGTGCGGATGCCTTCTTTATTATTCATCCTGCTTGCCTATTCTTCTGCACCCTCGTTTTCTTCTCCTGATACTTCAGGTACATCAGTTTCCGATGTCTCTTCTTCTGCTGTTACAGCCTCGATATCCACATCGTCCGCGACAGCTTCCGTATTCATATCAGCACCTGTGTCTTCCTCAGAAGTATCACCAAGGTCAAGCACCAGCTCATCGTCCAGGTTCAGTTCCTGTTCCATGTGAACGTCTGTATTCAGAGATACGTCACGGTACTTCTTCATACCCGTACCTGCCGGGATATGCTTACCGATGATAACATTTTCCTTCAGGCCTTTCAGATGGTCAACCTTACCTTTGATAGCTGCCTCTGTCAATACCTTCGTTGTCTCCTGGAAGGATGCGGCAGACAGGAAGGAATCTGTAGCAAGGGATGCCTTCGTGATACCGAGCATGATCTGCTCGCCCGCTGCCGGCTCTTTGCCTTCTGCTTCGAGCTGTTTATTCACATCCTCGAACTCAAGAACATCAACCATTGTGCCCGGAAGGAATTCGGAATCTCCCTTCTCCTCCACGCGGACCTTCTTCAGCATCTGACGTACAATGACCTCGATATGCTTGTCGTTGATATCAACACCCTGCAGACGGTAAACTCGCTGTACCTCACGGAGCATGTAGTCCTGAGCAGCACGAAGACCTTTGATCTTCAGGATATCGTGCGGATTTACGCTACCTTCGGTAAGCTCATCACCGGCCTCAAGCATAGCGCCGTCCTGAATCTTGATACGTGATCCGTACGGAATGAGATAAGCTTTGGATTCACCTGTCTCGTCGTTTGTGACGATGACCTCGCGTTTCTTCTTTGTATCACTGATCATAGCCTTTCCGGCAAACTCTGTAATGATCGCAAGTCCCTTCGGTTTTCTTGCCTCAAAAAGCTCCTCGACACGGGGAAGACCCTGTGTGATATC
>DWWO01000073.1 GCA_019119675.1 Candidatus Mediterraneibacter faecipullorum
GAAATATCACTTTGACAGCAATATTTATGCAAACCGTGTATTTGACAGCCACGGCGTGGCAGATCCGGGCGTTGAGATCCAGTTCGGACCGAACATCAAAGACTGGCCGGAGATGTCCGCACTGCCGGAGAACCTGATCGTGAAAGTTGTATCCGAGATCCACGATCCGGTTACAACAACAGACGAGCTCATTCCGTCAGGTGAGACTTCCTCTTACCGTTCTAATCCGCTGGGACTTGCAGAGTTCGCGCTCTCAAGAAAAGATCCGGCATATGTGGGACGCGCGAAAGAAGTACAGAAAGCACAGAAAGCGATCGAAGCGGGCACATGTCCTCTTGACGCACTGGAAGAATTGAAACCGGTAATGGCGACAATCCGGAAGACATATCCGGAAGCCGGCGAAGGAAATATCGGTGTCGGAAGCACGATCTTCGCTGTAAAACCGGGAGACGGATCTGCACGTGAGCAGGCTGCATCCTGTCAGAAAGTCCTTGGCGGCTGGGCCAATATTGCTATTGAGTATGCCACAAAGCGTTACCGCTCCAACCTGATCAATTGGGGTATGCTTCCGTTCCTGACAGACGCAGACCACGAGCATCTGCCATTCAAGAACGGCGACTATATCTTCGTGCCGGATGTTAGAAAGGCAGTTGAGGAAAAAGCAGATGTCATCAAAGCATATGTAGTCGGCGATGACCTCAAAGAGATCGATCTGAGACTGGGCGACCTGACAGATGCAGAGAGACAGATCATACTGGATGGATGCCTGATCAATTACTATAAAGCAGAGATGTAAATTCCGTATATATTAGATCTGGTTTCAAACCAAATCAGAGGTGTATTCCATAAAATTATGAAATATCAAAAGTTTTCGGACTGCGTTCCAAAAACTTTTGATATTTTTTTTGATTTAGGGTATACTAACCTTAAAAGTTGAGAAGGGTGGTATGCTCATGGTGCTTCAACGGAAAGAATATCTGGATAAACTGATTGCTTTCAAAGATAAACAGCTTATTAAAGTTGTTACAGGCATCCGCAGATGCGGGAAATCTACCCTGTTGGAGATTTATCAGAACTGGCTGCTGGAACAAGGGACAGAAGAGGAACAAATCATTTCAATAAATTTTGAGGATATTGATTTTGAGGAACTGGCTGATTACCGGAAACTATATGCATATTTAAAAGAACGGCTGGTTCCGGGAAAAATGACCTATATTTTCCTGGATGAGATCCAGCATGTTGAGGATTTCCCCAAAGTGGTGGACAGCCTGTATATTAAGAAAAATGTGGATATTTATATCACCGGCTCCAATGCCTATATGCTTTCCAGTGAGATTGCAACTCTGATTTCCGGACGATATGTGCAGATTGAAATGCTCCCATTGTCCTTTAAAGAATATATGGAGAGTACGGGCAGCATGACGGACAGAGGCGTGAAATACACAGAATATCTGGAAAACAGTTCGTTCCCTTATACCCTGGAACTGAAAGGGCAGCCAGACGAAATCAGGGATTACCTGGAAGGTCTGTACAATACGATCGTCGTCAAAGATATTGTAAGCCGAAAGAGAATTACGGATACTATGATGCTCAAAAGCGTCCTGCGGTTTGTGTTTGACAACATCGGGAATCCTCTTTCTTCTAAGAAGATTGCGGATACAATGACTTCCGATGGACGGAAAATTGATACGAAAACGGTAGAAAAATATCTGGAGGCTCTGACAGAAAGCTATATTATTTACCAGGCAAAGCGGTATAATATCAAAGGAAAGCAATACTTGAAGACCTTGGAAAAGTATTATGTCGTGGATATAGGCCTTCGTTATATGCTGCTGGGCTCAAGGCAGATGGATGCGGGGCATATTCTGGAAAATGTGGTGTATCTGGAACTGCTCCGCAGGGGATATGATGTATATGTGGGGAAAATTGATTCTTTTGAAGTCGATTTTGTCGCACAGAACAGCAAAGGGATACGGTATTATCAGGTCGCCCTTTCAGTACGGGATGAAAAGACGCTGGAACGAGAACTGAGACCACTTATGGTAATCCGGGATCACTATCCCAAAATGATATTGACACTTGATGATGACCCGGAAGTACAGTATGACGGGATACGCCGGATCAATGCCAGGGATTGGCTTCTCGGATTGACAGACAACTCTTTGTAAATATTGTTCAGATTTTGATATTTACGTCTGAAATTCGTTTTTCAGGCTAGGAAAGAAAGCCGCCGGGAGATATGTGCTGACAACACATATCTCCCGGCGGATACTTTTCAATCTGGAAAGAACAATTTACAGTGTATCACCGCGTTTTACATATCCCGGTTTCTCCGGAGAAGCGATGATTCTCTTTCCGCGGATCAGTCTTGCATGTTTGTCTACCATCATGTTCTCGATATGAACACCTTTGCCGATGACAACGTCAGCAGAGATAACACAATTCTTAACAACAGCGCCCGGTTTGATAACGCATCCTCTTCCGATGATGGAATTTTCGATCTCGCCATCGATCAGGCAGCCGTTGGAGACAACAGAGGAAGTAACTTTGCTGTCTGCAAAATACTGTGTCGGGCAGGAGTCGTTTGTGCGAGTATATACCGGCCACTCATCGTCGAACAGATTCATTGCGTTCTTCAGATCGATCAAATCCATGTTTGCATCATAGTAGCTCTTGAAGTCCGTGATCGCCGCGAAATATCCTCTGTGCGGAACGGCACGGATGTCGAGCTCTTCGCATTCCTCATCAATAATATCTGCAAATGTATACATAGATGATGTTTTATGAGCTTTGTTTACCAGCTCGAGGAAAAGCTCTTTCGTCATTACATATGTATCCATGAAGATGTTTCTGTTCTTTGCATTACCTCGGTTCGGCTCGATAGAAAGTACACCTTTCTGCTTATTGATATTCAGTGTATCACATGCAAGGAATGCATCTTTTGCGTTATCGACAGCATGATACATCATGGAAATATCTGCGCCTGAATCGATGTGTGCCTGAATAAAATCACTGTAGTCAGCTGTGTAGATCATGTAGCTCGGTGCGATGACAACATACGGCTGGGACATGCGCTCGATGCAGTCCAGATTTTCGATATAAGCAGCGATATCTGTGCTGTAGATATTACCGATCTGACCTTGTTCCGCGTACATAATGCTCAGCTTGCCACGCTTGGAGTTGATATTGTAATGACGTCCGGTGCCGAGATGCTCGGTCAGAGAACGCGGTTTCCTGCGCACATAAACCTGGATATTATCAATACCACTATTACTCATATTGGAGATCGGGAAATCGATGATACGATATCTGCCGAGGAATGAGAGCGCTCCTACAGGACGGTATTCCTGAAGTCCGTCTACATGGATGTGATTTCCGGCAAAATTAATGATTCCAAATGCCTTATTCATATTATTCATCCCCCTTTACACGTTTTGCGACAAGTTCAATGTTTTCACTGTCAGCACTTCCTACTACTGCGTTCTTGCCAATCTTAACACCATCGGCTACGAGGGCACGTGTGACGACAGCTCCTTCGGCAACTTCTGCGCCCGGCATCAGTACACTGTCAATGACCTTGGCACCCGCAGCAACCTTTGCATTTGTAAACAGTACAGAATTCTTTACTTCACCATCTACAACACAGCCCTGGGTAATGAATGCTTTTTCGATAGAGGCATCAGCACCGACATATTGCGGCAGTGCTGTCACGTCTTCCGTATAGATCTTCCATGTAGGATCATTGAGATCAAGCTCATTATTCTTGCTGAGCAGATCCATATTAGCTTCCCAGAGAGAATCAATTGTTCCGACATCTTTCCAGTAGCCTTTATATTTGTAAGCGAAGACATTTTTGCCTTCAGCTAACAGAGTCGGGATGATATCTTTGCCGAAGTCATGTGAAGATTCATTCGACTTCATATCTGCAAGAAGCATCTTTCTCAGAGTCTTCCAGTTGAAGAGATAGATACCCATTGATGCGAGATTGCTCTTCGGATGCTCCGGTTTCTCTTCGAATTCAATGATACGGTCTGTTTCATTTGTATTCATGATACCGAAACGGCTCGCCTCTTTCATCGGAACTTCGATCACCGCGATCGTTGCGTCAGACTGGCATTCTTTGTGATAAGCGAGCATCTTCGCATAGTTCATTTTATAGATGTGGTCTCCGGAGAGGATAAGAAGATACTCCGGGGAATATGTATCGATAAAATCGATATTCTGTGAGATCGCATCAGCTGTGCCTCTGTATACATCGAGGTCCGCATCAGACTTCTCGCGAGGCGGCAGAACGTATACACCGCTGTCTTTTGCATCAAGGCCCCAGCGGCGTCCCGCTGCGACATAGCTGTTAAGAAGAACAGATTCATACTGCGTTAACACACCGACAACATCAATACCACTGTTTGCACAGTTGCTGAGTGGGAAATCGATGATGCGGTATTTCCCGCCATATGAAACAGCCGGTTTAGCCACTTTTTTCGTCAGATCATGAAGACGTGAGCCGCGGCCGCCAGCTAAAATCATAGCTAACATATTATTTTGTTTCATAATGAGCCCTCTCTTTCATTCTTACTGTTTCTTATTATAACGTCCTTCCTCGAAATTTTCTACAATTTTGTTTAAAAAAGAAGAAAAAAACATGAAAAATATAGGAAAAACTTATAAAAGCAACGAGCTGAAAACTTATGATTTTTTATGTGCAGGATGTTTTTCTTTTGTGCATTTTGATGATTGACAATAATTTTAATTCTATATACTATATTGTTAGTTACCGAACAAATATTTTGGATATGGAAAGGATGTGGGACGGCAATGTGCGGCAGCAAGACCGTGGATACGCATGAGAACAGCCATGATGTGGGAAGGCTTATCAATATGCTTTCGCACCAGCTCAAGCGGCAGATGTGTATTCAGGAAGAGGAGGACAGCCTGACGACCAACATGCAGAGGCTTGTCCTGCATTATATTTTGTTCCAGTCTCTGCAGAGAGATATCTATCAGAAAGATGTGGAGAAAGAATTCCAGATCCGCAGGTCTACTGCTACGGGGACGCTCAAGATATTGGAGAAGAACGGATTTATCACGAGAGAGCCGGTGAAGCAGGATGCACGGCTGAAGAAACTGGTGCCGACAGAGAAGGCAAAAGGGGTACGGCAGCATATTATGGATAATATCCGATATATCGAAGACCTTCTTGCGCGGGGAATTCCTGAGGATAAACTCGCAGTCTGCAGGGAAGTGCTGGAACAGATGTCCGCTAATTTGTCCGGTGATGAAAAAAGGAGAGAGGAGATAACAGACCATGAATAGAAAACTACTTCATTCCGTCAGGGAATATAAAAAAGAATCTTTTCTGACCCCTGTACTGGTCTGTCTTGAAGTGTTGATGGAAGTGCTGATCCCGCTGCTGATGGCCAACATCATCGATGTCGGGATCGCAAACGGCGATATGGGCTACATCATCCGGATGGGGGTGCTGCTCGTTGTGATGGCGATGCTTGCGCTTCTATTCGGTGCAAAGGCAGGGCAGATGGGCGCGATCGCATCTTCCGGGTATGCAAAGAATCTGCGCCATGATATTTTTTATAAGATACAGGATTTCTCTTTTGGAAATATCGACCATTTTTCAACCTCCAGTCTTGTGACGAGGATGACAACAGATATTACAAACGTGCAGATGGCATATATGTTTACGATCCGGTTGCTGGCAAGAGCGCCGATCATGATCGTACTCTCGCTGATCATGACGATGACGATCAATATGCAGATCGCGCTCATAATGCTGATAACCGTGCCGGTGCTGGGCGGGGCGCTGATCTTTATCGCTAAGAAAGCCCACCCTCATTTTGTCCAGGTATTCGATGAATACGATGTACTGAACAACACAGTGCAGGAAAATGTAAATGCGGCCAGAGTTGTAAAGGCCTATGTCCGCGCCGATCATGAAGTGGAAAAATTCGGCAAGGTGTCAGAGCTTGTATTTAAGCTCTTTACAAAGGCGGAGAAGATCGTGGCATGGAACTCGCCGATCATGCAGTTCATGGTGTATGCAGTCGTCATTATCATGGTACTGATCGGAGGAGAGAGCATTATCGGCGGGACCATGCAGACAGGAGAACTGACAAGTGTTATCGTATATGCACTCCAGATCCTGATGTCACTTATGATGGTGACTTTTGTGTTTACAATGATCATGATAGCCGAGGCGTCTACTGACCGTATCACCGAGGTGCTCGAGGAAGTGCCTGAGATGGAAGATGCTGCGGATGCTGTCACGGAAGTGGCGAACGGAGACATTGACTTTGAACATGTGAATTTCAGCTATGCAGGAGAGGGCGGAAATCTTTCGCTGAAAGATGTAAACCTTCATATTAAAAGCGGTCAGGTCGTGGGAATCATCGGAGGCACGGGAAGCGCGAAGTCTACGCTTGTCCAGCTGATCCCGAGGCTCTATGACGTGACGGAAGGAAGCGTAAAAGTGGGCGGCGTGGACGTCCGCAGATACAGTCTTGAAGCACTTCGCGATCAGGTGTCCATGGTGCTCCAGAAAAATGTGCTCTTTACTGGAAGCATTTATGAAAATGTACGATGGGGCGACGAGAATGCCAGTGACGGGGAAGTACAGAGAGTCTGTAAGCTGGCGCAGGCAGACAATTTTATACAGGAGTTCCCGGCAGGATATGACACAATGATCGTAGAGGGAGGAAATAATGTATCCGGCGGCCAGAAACAGAGGCTGTGTATTGCAAGAGCACTGCTCAAGAAACCTAAGATCCTGATCCTCGACGATTCTACCAGTGCGGTAGACACAAGGACTGATGCACTGATCCGCCAGGCATTCCGCGAGGAGATACCGGATACGACGAAGATCATCATTGCACAGAGGATTTCGTCTGTAGAAGATGCGGATCTGATCATCGTCATGGATAACGGTGAGATCAACGGAATCGGAACATCAGAAGAACTCCTTAAGACGAATGATATTTACAGAGAAGTATACGAATCACAGGTGAAGGGAGGCGAAGAGGATGAGTGATCAGAACAACAACAGTAACGCACAGCCTGTCCGGCAGAGAGCGGGCGGCGGCCCGGCTGTGACAAAGGGAACGCTCAAGACGGCAAAAAGGCTGCTCGGCTATGTGATCAGCACATATAAGGTACAGTTTATCATTGTACTGATCTGTATCCTCATGAGTTCGATTGCTTCGATCTCTGTGTCCCTGTCACTGAAGTTTCTTCTGGATGACTTTATCATCCCGCTGATCGGCCAGCAGGATCCGGACTATACAGAACTCTATCAGGCGCTGACACTCCTGGGTACCATCTTCCTTCTGGGCGTGATCTCCACATTCATCTACAGCCGTATGATGGTTGTGATCGGCCAGGGTGTACTTAAGCGTGTCCGTGATGAGATGTTTGAACACATGCAGACGCTTCCGATCCGTTATTTCGATCAGAATACGAATGGCTCGATCATGAGTCTCTACACGAATGATACGGATACACTGCGTCAGATGATCAACCAGTCTATCCCGCAGGTGCTCATGTCGGCATTCACGATTGTAGTTACATTTATCTCCATGCTGGTCCTGAGTCCGATCCTGACAGCGCTTGCCGTGCTCATGATCCTTGTGATGATCCTGGTATCGAAAGTGGTAACAGGAAACAGCGGAAAGTATTTCATCCGTCAGCAGCTTGATCTGGCAGACATCACGGGATTTGTGGAAGAGCGGATGAACGGACAGAGGGTCATCAAAGTATTTAATCACGAGAAGATCTCGGAGAAAGAATTTGACGAGCTGAATGAGCGGCTCTTTACGAGTGCGTCGAATGCGCATACATTTGCCAGCATGATGGGACCGATCATCGGAAACCTCGGAAATCTGCAGTTCGTGCTGACAGCAGTATTTGGAGGGTTCCTTTCTGTAGCGGGCATCGGCAATATCACCCTGGGTGTTATGGCGTCATACCTGCAGTTTACGAAGAGTTTTACCCAGCCGTTCATGCAGGTAGCGCAGCAGTTCAACTCGATCATCATGGCTCTTGCAGGTGCGGAACGTATCTTCAGGATGATGGATGAAGAGCCGGAAGTGGATGACGGTTATGTTACTCTCGTAAATGCGAAGAGAAATCCGGACGGCAGCCTGACAGAGTGCGAGGAGCGTACCGGCCTCTGGGCGTGGAAACATCCGCACAAGGCAGACGGTACAGTTACCTATCAGGAGCTCAAAGGTGATGTACGGTTCTATGATATGACATTCGGGTATACGCCGAATCGTATGGTGCTCCATGATCTGACCCTGTATGCGAAGCCGGGCCAGAAACTTGCCTTCGTAGGTTCCACCGGAGCGGGCAAGACGACGATCACCAATCTTATCAACCGCTTCTACGATGTGGCAGACGGTAAGATCCGTTATGATGACATCAATATCAATAAGATAAAGAAAGCTGACCTGAGACGGTCACTCGGCATCGTTCTTCAGGATACACACCTGTTTACCGGAACTATCAAAGAGAACATCCGGTACGGAAAACTGGATGCGACAGACGAGGAAGTAGTAAATGCTGCAAAACTCGCTCAGGCAGACGGATTTATCCGCATGCTCCCGAACGGGTATGACACACATCTGAGCGGTGACGGTGAAGAACTCTCCCAGGGCCAGAGACAGCTCCTCGCGATCGCGAGAGCAGCCATCGCGGACCCGCCGGTTCTGATCCTCGATGAAGCGACGTCCTCCATCGATACCAGAACAGAGCAGATCGTGCAGAAAGGTATGGATAACCTGATGAAAGGGCGTACCGTATTCGTGATCGCCCACAGACTCTCAACCATCCGCAACAGCGATGCGATCATGGTACTTGAACATGGACGCATTATCGAGAGAGGTACACACGAAGAACTGCTGAAACTGAAAGGAACATACTATCAGTTATATACAGGGAAACTAGAGCTTTCGTGATGGCTACAAGCCGTGCGACGATAATAAAAGTGTCTGACGAGAGTTTACTCTCGGGCAGGCACTTTTTGTTATCGGTATAGGGCGAATGCCCGCGACTGAGATGGAGTGGCGAAGCCACGAAATCGAAGTTGCGCACGGCGAATGGGAGTAAAGGCATAGGGCGCCAGCCCGCGACTGATGCCTGAACACTTGGCGAGGTCTTGTCGAGCCTAGTGTGAAGGTACACAGAGGGGATGGAGCGGCAAAGCCGCGGAATCGAAGTCGTGCACGGCGGAATAAATCATATATCCATTTCTTTCGCTTTCTTTATCTCATCCTGCGACACTCCCGCCACACGGGAAATATCTTCTTCGCTCATTGCGTTCTTGAGCATCTGTATGATCATAGACAAGCGAGCCTCTTCCAGCCCGGCGGCTCTGCCTTCTTTCAGACCGGCGCTATGTCCGTCCGCCCAGGCCTCTTCCCGTTCCTGTCTCATATGCTTTTCCTGGTCATATTCGAATATACTCATTTCTTTCGCCTCCGCTCTGTGTTTCTCCAGGAAGTCCTTTAGCACACCTTCTGCGATACATTCCCGGATTGTCCGCTCTACCGCGTCCGCAAGTTCCATCTCCTCAGTGTACTCCCGGACTTTGTCTGTGTAGATGGCGTATTCTTTAAGGGTCCTGCAGGCCTCTTTCAGTTTCCGGTTGTGTTTCCCCGAAATGTTCAGCATCACTGCTGACAGCTCCAGGCCTGCGTGGGAATCATCTGTCTTATAGTACATGTCCGACAGATTCAGCGGTGTCTGATCCGGAAGATCTTCTTTTCCATTATAGAAGATGAGGAACTCCGGCGGCGGGATCCTGATCATCTTTGTTCCGTACAGGTTCTCGTTCCGTGTCATCCTTGAATACAGCTTTGAGATGTAGATCAGGAACCTTAACGGCAGGTTCGGGTTATAGGTGGACTGGTGTTCATACAGGGAGAGCCGCCCGTCGATCAGGAAAGAAACGTCGTTCTTTACTGTCATGTAGATTGCGTTCTCCAGGGTGTTGATCTCCAGGAGTCCCGGATCAGTATAATGTTTTCCGCTTACTGCGTTGTACAGTTCCAGCAGGTTGTTCTTGTCCTGGAACAGCATGATGAACAGGGTGGACTTGTATGTCCGGTTGACCGGCGCCGCAGTTGATGCGACCAGTGCTGTTTGTACCTGTTTTTCGACTGATGTGCCAGTAGCAGCCATGTTTGCTTCGTTTGCCATGTTTCAGCCTCCTTATGAAAATGTGGTGCAAAGAGACTGATGCTGTTTGGACAACAGACGGCACTTCCCGCCGCTCTGTGCTGTTACATTCAAAATCTCTCTGCTGTTAATAGGGAATTAAAAGCATCGGGATTTTCCTGAATGTAATAGAACCTTTGATGTGGGCAGTGTTGCCGATTAAGAATAAAACATGCTGGAAATATAATGCTTTTGTTCATGATAACACAGAGAGGATAAAAACACCAGAAAAAATGCAGAAGCAAATTCAGCACCAGCAAATTCAGCGAATTCAGTGAAGTGAATCTGTTTCTGCATACAATTATTACTGTGCGGTTAAATTTCTATCTCCGTCACATTCGCAATCCTCATCTCCGAATAAAGTATTACCATATCTCCCTCCCGCAGGATCAGGTTCCCGTTCGGGATCATGACTCTTTCCTTCCGCTTTACGAGCACGATGACGGAATGTCTGGAGATATCCAGATCCCTGATCCGCTGCCCGTTCCATGGATTATTCTTCTGCAGGATGATCTCTTTGAGCCGGATATGTTCTTTATCCTGGAAGGATTCCGCCGCCAGCACCAAGATGTCGTCTTCATGAAGTACAAGATTTCCTTTTGGTACAAGCGCGTGGTGATTGCGCAGTACGACAGCGATGATGACACGCTCGGGCAGATGGAGCTGGGCAATACTTTTCTTCACCCAGGGATCGCGGGCTGTCAGATGGATTTTGATAAAGTGTACGTCAGCTTCCTGTCCGTATTCGCTCATCCGCTTGATGCGGGAATACTGGTCCACGAAACCGGCAGATATGATACCGGTGGGGATCGCGACCATACCTACGCCCAGGAATGTGATGAAGATACCGAACAGTTTCCCAAGCGTAGTGATGGGATAAATATCCCCGTATCCCACAGTCAGCAGTGTGGACGCTGCCCACCAGATCCCGGAAAATGCGTTGGTGAACACTTCCGGCTGAGCTTCATGCTCCAGACTGTACATGCACAGACTGGAGGCGAGCATGAGAATGAGGATCGTGAACACGGAAGAAAAGAGTTGCTGCCGTTTGCTGTTCAACACTTCGGTTATGAGTTTAAACGAGTTGTAATAGGCATTGATACGGAATAGTCGGAATACACGCATGACCCTCAGCAGGCGGAAGGCAACGGCTCCTGACGGAAAAAAGATCGGGAGGTAATAAGGAAGGAACGAGAGCATATCTATGATTCCTGTAAAGGAAAAGATATATTTACGCACAGCTCTCGGCCCTTTCGACTCCGGATACATATATTTTGCCGTAAATAATCGCAGGATATAATCAACACAGAATAATGCCACTGTGATATTCTCGATAAGCAGCAGAAGGTCCCCGTATTTCAAACGGTACGACTCGTATGTATGCATGATGCTTACCGTCAGATTGATGATGATCGTGATAAGATATACGCAGTCATAGATTCGGGCGGCATAGTCGACGGTCCCGGTGCGTACTTCGAGGATTTCGAAGATCCGGTATCGGATGTGCTCTCTTTTTTGGCTGTCCGGCAAGATATTACCCCTCCTTAAATAACGGCTGTACATTCATCCTTAAATGTAATGATGTACAGCCGCTCTTCTTCATGTCTGTTTTTTTATATTTCTTTACTGTAATTTCTCGCCTGTCAGCATTTCATAGCTCTGGAGATATTTATCGATCGTTTTCTCTACGATGTCCTCCGGAAGTGTCCAGTCGTTATCCGGATTAGCTTTCAGCCAGTCGCGCGCGAACTGTTTGTCGAAGGACGGCTGTCCGTGTCCCGGCTCGTATCCGTCGGCGGGCCAGAAGCGTGAACTGTCCGGTGTGAGCATTTCATCACCAAGTACGATGTTGCCCTCTTCATCCAGACCGAACTCGAACTTTGTATCCGCGATGATAATGCCGCGGCTCAGGGCGTAGTCTGCGCATTTCTTATACAGGGCGATTGTATAGTCGCGAAGTTTCTGAGCGTATTCTTCTCCTTTGCCGGGGAATGCTTTTTCAAGGTGCTCGATGCTCTGCTCGTAGGAGATATTCTCATCGTGGTCGCCGATCTCAGCCTTAGTGGAAGGTGTGTAGATCGGCTCAGGCAGCTTGTCGGATTCTTTTAATCCTTCCGGTAATGTGATGCCGCATACAGTGCCGTCTTTCTGGTAGCTTGCCCAGCCGCTTCCTGTTATGTACCCGCGGACAATGCACTCGACAGGAAGCATCTGAAGCTTCCGGCACATCATGCTGTTGCCGTCAAACTGTGGCTGCTGGAAGAATTCCGGCATCTCTTTTACATCTGTAGTGATCATGTGGTTCGGAAGGATATCCTGTGTCATATCGAACCAGAATTTGGACATCTGTGTCAGGACAGTTCCTTTCTTGGTAATTGTGTTCTTAAGGATCACATCAAAGCAGCTGATCCTGTCAGTAGCTACAAGGATCAGGCTGTCGCCGTTATCATAGATCTCGCGTACTTTTCCTTCTTTGATCGGTTTCATTTCGCATACCTCTTCTATTCATAATTTAGTACCTCTCGTGAAAAGAGAGAAGAACTCTATATATAAGAGTAGACAAAAAGCAGGAAAAATACAAGTGTTTTATTCATTATATGTATTGATTATGAGTTATAAGCAGTAGGGTTTTGTGCCCGATCACTTTAAACTTGAGTGCATTTGCACCAGAGTTTTAAGCGAAACACTTGATAATTTCCTCAAACAGTGGCATACTATAGTTGAAAGTTGGGGTAAAATATCCGAAAGTTTCAAGAATCAGGAGGACTGCCATGCAGAACGTTATCCAACGAAACGAGTATCTTGACAAGATGACCGGCAAAAAGGGAAACGGGATGATCAAAGTGATCACCGGAATTCGAAGATGCGGCAAAAGTTTCCTGCTGTTCAATCTTTTTTATGATCATCTGCTGGAAAGCGGAGTAAAAGAGGAACAGATCATTATGATCGCCCTGGACGATGATCTTTATTTGAAATATCGTGATCCGGATGAGTTGTCGCGATATATCCGCGGAAAAATTGTCAACAAGGATATGTACTATATCCTTATTGACGAGATACAATATGCCATTACGAAAGAGGAACTGAAAAATCCGGAGAATATCCGTCTTTATAATGTGCTGAACGGTCTTATGCGGCTTCGCAATGTTGATATTTATGTAACGGGGAGCAATTCCAAAATGCTGACCAGAGATGTTCTGACTGCATTTCGCGGCAGAGGAGATGAAATAAAAGTTTTTCCCCTCTCTTTTGCAGAATGCTTCGCATATATGGGCGGGGATAAATCCGAAGCCTATGAAGAATATGCTTTGTACGGCGGTATGCCGCTTGTTTTAACAAAGAAGAGCAACGCAGAGAAAATGACCTATTTGCAAAATCTTTTCACTGAGGTTTATTTTAAAGACATTGTGGAGCGTTACGACATTGAATTGCCCGATGTACTCAGCGAATTGACAGATGACCTGTGCTCCTCCGTCGGTTCGCTTACCAACGCAAATAAAATATCAAACACTTTGCGGACGGTAAGAAATCTGAAAGTTTCCAGCACGACCGTTTCCAACTACTTGAACTATCTGATCGAATCATTCCTGTTCAGTAATGCGAAACGTTATGATGTAAAGGGAAAGAAGTATTTCGAATACCCGTCAAAGTATTACTGCACTGATATCGGACTGCGAAATGCAAGGCTGAATTTCAGGCAGCAGGAAGAAACGCACATTATGGAAAATATCATCTACAATGAGCTTCTTCGGCGTGAGTATTCCGTTGATGTGGGCGTTGTGGAAATCGTAGAAGGCAGCGGCGGGAAAAGGACGAAAAAACAGTGTGAGATTGATTTTGTAATCAATAAAGGATCAAAAAAATACTATATTCAATCCGCACTGAATGTCTCTGAACCGTCAAAGCTGGAAGCAGAACTCAGGCCTTTGAAACACACAAAAGACTTTTTCAAAAAAATAATCATTGTCAAAACTTCTATGAAGCCCTGGACGGATGAGAATGGAATCCTCCATCTTGGACTTTATGAATTCCTGTTGAACGAAAATGCACTGGAATTATAAAAGAATGGAATGTGTTATTACAATAACGGCAGCAGAAGGAGCAGAAAATGATAATCGACACACATGCTCATTATGATGACGGGCAATTTGATACAGACAGAGATGAACTTTTAAGCAGTATGCATGAGGGCGGGATCGGCCTGATCGTCAATGCCGGCTCCACCCTTGAGTCATGGGGGAAGATTCGGAAACTGACAGACGACTATCCTTTTATATATGGAGCGATCGGCATCCATCCTGACGAAGTGGGGACGCTTACGGAAGATCACATATCTGAGATGGAGCAGCTCCTGGATCTGGAGAAGATCGTGGCAGTGGGCGAGATCGGGCTGGATTACTACTGGGACAACGAGAGCCATGATGTGCAGAAGAAATGGTTTATACGTCAGCTTGAACTCGCACGGAAAAAAGAGATGCCTGTGATCATCCACAGCCGGGAGGCTGCGGCGGATACGATGGATATTATGCGCGGATATGCGGCAGGCATGCGTGCCGTCATCCACTGCTATTCATACTCTGTTGAGATGGCAAAAGAATATGTAAAGATGGGGTACTATATCGGCATTGGAGGTGTAGTCACTTTTAAGAACGCAAAGAAATTGAAAAATGTCGTTGAGTCAATCCCGCTCACTTCTATTGTGCTGGAGACGGACTGTCCCTACCTTGCACCTGAGCCATACCGCGGAAAGAGGAACTCTTCTCTCTATCTGCCTTACGTGGCAGAGAAGATCGCAGAGCTTAAAGGCGTGAGTGCGGAGGAGGTTATCCGGCAGACGGAAGAAAACAGCAGAAAGCTGTACGGCCTGTAATGTATTATAAAGAGAGTCATGCCGCCGGATCAGAGGCGGCGGAATGGAGAACTATATGAAAGAACCAACCCTTGGAAACCCGCAGAATACGATCGCGGTGCTCCAGAAATATAATTTTGTGTTCCAGAAGAAATTCGGCCAGAATTTTCTGATCGATACACATGTGCTTGACAAGATCATCCGCGCGGCAGAGATCGGGAAGGACGACTGCGTGCTCGAGATCGGACCGGGGATAGGAACGATGACGCAGTATCTCGCCTGTGCCGCAAAGAAAGTCATAGCAGTCGAGATCGACAGGGCGCTGATCCCGATCCTGCAGGACACGCTGGACGGGTATGATAATGTGAAGATCATTAACGAAGATGTGCTGAAGGTTGATATTGCGAAACTGGCTGAGGAGGAGAACGGAGGCAAGCCGCTGAAAGTGGTTGCGAACCTGCCTTACTATATCACTACGCCGATCATCATGGGACTTTTTGAGAACCATGTGCCGCTTCAGAGCATTACTGTCATGGTCCAGAAGGAAGTGGCGGACCGGATGCAGACAGGACCGGGCTCTAAGGATTACGGCGCGCTTTCTCTGGCAGTACAGTATTACGCGAAGCCGTATATCGTGGCAAATGTTCCGCCGAACTGCTTTATGCCCCGCCCGAAAGTGGGATCTGCGGTGATCCGCCTGGAACGTTACAAAGAGCCGCCGGTAAAAACAGAGAATGAAAAACTGATGTTCCGGATCATCAGGGCATCTTTTAACCAGAGAAGGAAGACGCTTGCAAACGGTCTGAAGAATTCAGCGGAGCTGGATTTCACAAAAGAAGAGATCGAGGAAGCGATCACAGGGCTCGGGAAAGGTACAAGCGTGAGAGGCGAAGCTTTGACGTTGCAAGACTTCGCAAATTTATCGAATATTTTGTGTGAAATGAAGAATTAACAGATAAAATTGTGCAATTAGTCCAATAAAAAGACAAAAATAGCCGTGGAGTTCATAAATTTTTAATAGAGTGTTAATTGTATAAATTCTCTTTTTTTAGTATAATAAAAAGGTCATACGGTAGAAAATGAGAATTTAAGAGAGAAGGAGGAACGCACATGGCAAAAGATATTGACAGCATTTTTTTCGATATAACTCCGGAAATTGAAGAATTAGCTCTCAAATGTGAAACCAACAATGCGATTGACAAGGAACTGTACACGAAGTATGAGGTAAAACGAGGACTTCGTGATCTGAACGGCAAAGGCGTTCTTGCCGGTCTGACAAATATTTCTGATGTCTGCGCGTCAAAGATCGTTGACGGCAAATCCGTCCCCTGCGAAGGAAATCTTTATTATCGCGGTTACAACATAAAAGATATTGTAAAAGGTTTCCTCGATGCAAAACATCCCGGTTTTGAAGAGACAACTTACCTGCTTCTTTTCGGCGAGCTGCCGACGAAGGAACAGCTGAGAGATTTTCAGGATATGCTTGCGGAGCGTCGCACGCTTCCGCCGAACTTCGTGCGTGACGTTATCATGAAAGCGCCAAGCCGCGACATGATGAACAGTATCACGAGAAGTATACTGCAGCTTTATTCCTATGATGATAAAGCAGACGATACAAGTATCCCGAATGTACTGCGTCAGTGTCTGAACCTGATCAGCCAGTTCCCGATGCTGATGGTATACGGATACCACGCATATAATTATAAGAGAGGAGAGGACCTGTATATTTATGCGCCCAAGCCGGAGCTTTCCATGGCAGAGAATATCCTGATGATGCTCCGTGAGGACAGGCAGTATACAGAGCTTGAGGCAAAGATCCTTGATATGGCAATGGTGCTCCATATGGATCACGGCGGTGGTAACAACTCTACATTTACCACGCACGTTGTTACATCTTCCGGCACAGATACATATTCTACGATCGCTGCAGCGATGGCATCACTGAAAGGGCCGAAACACGGCGGCGCGAACATCAAAGTGACACAGATGTTCGAGGATATGAAGAAAAATGTAGATGACTGGACAGATGATGACCAGGTAAGGACTTATCTGGAAGCGCTTCTTGATAAGAAAGCCTTTGACAAAAAGGGTCTGATCTACGGTATGGGCCATGCGGTATACTCGATTTCCGACCCGCGTGCCGATATTTTCAAGAAATTTGTAAAGCAGCTGGCACATGAGAAAGGTCATGATGCAGAATATGCATTATATGAGAAGGTAGAGCATATGGCGCCGGAGATCATCGGTGAAAAGCGCCACATATACAAGGGTGTCAACGCTAACGTAGATTTCTACAGCGGACTTGTGTACAGTATGCTTGATCTTCCGTCTTCACTGTATACACCGATCTTCGCGGCAGCGCGTATCGTCGGATGGAGCGCCCACAGATTAGAGGAGCTCCAGAATGTGGACAAGATCATACGTCCGGCATATAAGCCGCTCGCGCCGTATCGTGAATACAAAAATTTAGATGACAGGTAGTGAGTAACATGAGAGATGAGTTTTATTTCCCGTCAAAAGATGGCAACACAGAGATCCATACGATCGAATGGAAACCCGATAAAGAAGTAAAGGCTGTCCTACAGATCTGCCATGGAATGGTGGAGTACATCGGAAGATATGATGAGTTTGCGCAGTTTCTCTGTGATAACGGATATTATGTCGTGGGAAATGACCATCTCGGGCATGGGAAATCCGTACAGGCAAAGTCCGAGTACGGATTTTTCAATGAAAAATACGGAAATGTATGTGTACTGGGAGATATCCATACTCTCCGGCAGCGCACGATGAAGAAATATCCGGATGTTCCCTACTTTATGCTGGGGCACAGTATGGGGTCGTCTCTTTTAAGACAGTATATTGAGATGTATGGAAACGGTCTGGCCGGCGTCGTGCTTATGGGGGCTGTAGCGGACCATAAAAAGGCTGCGCTTGCATTCGGAAAGAGGCTCTGCCGTATCATGGCTGCATTCCGCGGCTGGCACTATCGCAGTAAGCTGGTGGACGACCTTGCGATCGGCGGCTATAATAAGAAATTCAAACCTGCCCGGACGCAGGCGGACTGGATCACAAGTGATCTCGAAAGACTTGAGAAGTATGCGGCGGATCCGCTCTGCACATTCAGGTTTACTGTGAATGCATATTACAATATGTTCCTCGGCATGATGAACACGCAGAGAAAAGAAAGCGTATATATGATCCCGAAAGGGCTGCCGGTGTTTTTTATGTCCGGAGCGGACGACCCGGTAGGAGATTTCGGTAAAGGAGTCCGGAAGATCTATGAAAAGTATCAGAAGGCAGGAATCCAGGATGTGACGCTGCGCTTGTATACCGGAGACAGGCATGAAATCTTAAATGAGACAGACAGGAAGCAGGTGTACGAGGATCTGCTGGAGTGGTTTGAGGAGCATAGAAAATAAGATGACAACGGAAAACCCGTCAGCCGAAAGGCTGACGGGTTTTCGTTGTTTTTATAGTTATCTAAAAGGAATGAGAGTAAAGTGCGGCACCTGTTGTGCCTTAACTTTATGAGGGGGGAAAGATAGTTGTTTATCAACTATCTGAATTTAGTATAAAAGAAAAATGTGACAAAAATATGAGCGAATCATAAAAGAAAAAGGAAAATTCTAAACTAATACTAAAATAACTATTAACCCTGCATTTATGGGATATATATCTTTCCCCGGCTTTGAAATTTTATTACAGGCTTTCTTCACCTGTCATGAGACGTATGATCTCCTCATTTGTCCTTCGCATTCCGTCTTTTCCCAGCAGTCCGATCCCGCGGATCGTAGATTCGATGTCTTTCATCACGATCCCGTCTCCGCTCTTAAATTCCTGTCCGTTTTTGTACATATTGTATCCGAGCAGGCCGGCATCTACAGAAAAGGCAATTTTGGCTGCACATGAAGCTTTTGCCCCGTCGCATACAATGCCGGAGACTATGGCAAGCGCGTTGACAACTGTGTGAATGATATCGGTATAATTTCCGCCGCACAGATAGGCGATACCGGCTCCTGCCCCGGCTCCCGCGCTGACTGCACCACAGTATGCAGAGAGGGTTCCGATGCCGGTCTTTTCATGGATCGCGACCAGATTTGAGAGGGCGAGAGCCCGGTACAGAGTGTCTTTGTCAGCGTGGAGTTCTCTGGCGTATTCGACCAGTGGAACGGAACAGGTTATCCCCTGATTACCGCTGCCTGAATTTATAATTACCGGAAGCTCGCAGCCGTTCATGCGTGCATCGGAACCGGCAGCAGCCATTGCCTTTGCCCTTACGGAGATGTCGTTTCCATACGTCTTGAGAAGGACAGAGCCTATATTGGCACCGTAGTCACCGCGGATCCCCTCTTCGGCAATAGCGTAATTATATTGTATCTGCCGGTCCAGGACCGGTGCGAGATCCCCGGTATCTGCCGTGCATATGAAGTCCCATATATCTTCCATGTTGAGCAGGCTGCGGTCTGCACGGGAGTTTGCCGCAGATTCTTCGGAAGGATCTGCAAGCGGCTTTTCGAAAAGGATCTTTTTGTCTTTTTCGATCAGGACGATATTTGTATGGTAGTCAGTGATACGCACGCGGGCGTATGAATCTGCACTGTATTCCGTGACAATGATATCAAACACATGACCGTGATCAATGTGTTCTATCTCTGTCTGTACATTTTCGAGAAAATGCTTTATCTCTGTGATTTTGTCTTCGGGCACCTGCGAGATGACCTCAAGTTCACGGTCAGAGTCGCCGGCGATAATGCCGGCTGCAGCGGCGGCAGGCATTCCTTTAAGGTGTCCGGTATTTGGTACGATTACACTTTTGACATTCTTAATAATACTTCCGCTGACCTGCAGAAGCACACGGTCGGGAAGTGCGCCCAGAACCTTGCGCGCCTTTGCAGCTGCATAAGCCAGTGCGATCGGCTCTGTACAGCCCATTGCAGGAACAAGTTCCTCCTCTAGTATGTTCAGGTAAGTCTGATAGCGGATATCCTGTTTATTCATTGGTTATGATTCTCTCCTCGTATGATTTATTGCCGCGAAGGCAAAATATACAATCATCATATATTAGTGAAGGGAAAATATCAACGATAACCTGAAATAAGTTATACAAACCTGAAAATATTGATATAATCGAATGCCAAATACTTATAGTATGAAAGAAAACCGGACAATTCAGGAGGACAGATCTATATGGAGAACAGATTGTTATTCGGAACAGCATATTATCCGGAATACATGCCTTATGAGAGGACGGATCAGGATATCGCGATGATGAAAGCTGCGGGTATGAATACTGTGCGTATTGCGGAATCTACATGGAGTACATTAGAGCCTGCGGAAGGGATTTTTGATTTTTCATATATAGACCGGGTGCTGGAGAAGACGGAGAAAGCCGGTATGCTGGTGATCGTGGGGACGCCTACGTACGCTGTCCCGGCATGGCTCGTCAGGAAAGATCCGGATATTATGGCAGAGACAAGCGAAGGAAGAGAAAAGTACGGACACCGGCAGATTTTTGACCTGCTCAATCCGACATTCCGCAAACATGCGGAGATCGCATTTGGAGGGGACAGTATACGCAGTCTGAAAGACGACAATTACCTTGTGCTGGAGTGCCAGGCACAGGCGTTTAAATACTGGACGCCGTATCCGGGACAGCTCAGACTTCATGCATACAGCCATCTGGCGAGCGGTGCCGGGGGGGCTGCTGTACTGGAACTGGCATTCCATCCACAGCGGATACGAGACATACTGGAAGGGAATTTTAAGCCATGACATGGGTACGAATCCTGCCTATGAGGAAGTCTGCCGGACCGGGCAGGAGTGGAAGAGGATCGGGGCAGCACTGTGCAGTATGAAGAAGGACAACAGGACAGCCCTTGTGGTGGACAATTATTCCCTGAGCGCCTTTAAATGGTTCCCGATTGATAAAGACCTTACATATAATGATGTGGTACGGTGGATGTATGACAGTCTCTATGAGATGAATATCGAATGCGATATCGTGGATATAAATGCGCTGGAGCCCGACCGATACGACATGATCGTGACTCCCGCACTTTATTGTGTTTCAGCGCCGGAAAAACAGCAGATCATTGGATATCCGAAGCGCATCTGGAGAGGCGGTACGGACCGGGGGTGTATCGAGGCACCGCATCTTACCAAACACGACGGGTGGTATTATATCATGTGCGCTGAGGGCGGAACCGGATATAATCATTGTGTTACCATGGGACGTTCCCGGAATGTGTGGGGGCCGTACGAGAAAGATCCGGAGAATCCGATCCTTACTTCCGCTCCCGGAGTGTCCTATGAGAGAGAGGACCCTGACCATCTGAAGCCAAAGTACTATAATCCGGATTCTATCCTTCAGAAATCCGGTCATGGAAGCTATGTAGAGACACCGGACGGCGAAGTATATCTGTTTTACCACACGGCGCGCCCGTTCGTTCCGGAGCTGCGGTGTACGCTGGGGCGGGAGACGGCGGTCCAGAAGATGAGATGGACCGAGGACGGCTGGCTGCGCATGGATGAGGGTAATCTGGCACGGGTGGAAACAGTCGAGAGTTCTCTCCCTGAATGCCCTATGCCGAAGATCCCTGATTTTGACGATTTCGACAGCGGGGAACTGGGAAACTGGTATTATGCGCCCCGCATTATGCCTCAGTCCTTTGCTGATGTAAAGGCCAGACCGGGATATGTCAGGATCCGCGGTCAGGAGGCAAGGACGTCGTTGAACAGGGTGAGTATCCTGGCAAGAAAACTGACCAGCGTATACGCACGGATCACAACGAAGATGGAGTTTGAACCGGAAGTATACCAGCACAGCGCCGGCCTGATCATCTATTATGATAATATGAATTATGTGAATCTCAGGAAATACTACAGCGAGACACTGGGCGGCCCGGCGCTTTCTGTGGTGCAGCTCGAGAACGGCAGGAAGACAGAATATAATGACTGGCGCGTGCCGGCTCCGGAGGGAGCGGTCTGGATGCGCCTCTATGTGGAGGGCAGAAAGACCTGGTTTGAGTGGAGCGAAGATGGAAAAGACTACCGGAAGACCGGCCCGGAGTTTGATACGACAAAATTCTCGGACGAGTACTGTAAGTACGGGGAATTTACCGGAACCATGGTGGGACTGACCTGTGCAGACCGCATGAAGCATGAAAAGTATGCGGACTTTGATTTCTTTGAATATATTGCAGATGAGACGAAAGGCGTGGAGTGAAAAGAATCAGATGATTTACCGCCTTTTGGCAGATAAGCGAAAAACCGTCCGGCCCGGACGGTTTTTCGTGGTTTTATAGTTTATCTAAAAAGGAATGAGAGTAAAGTGCGGCACCGTTTGGTGCTCTGACTTTATGAGGGGGAGATAGTTGTTTTATCAACTATCTGGTTCATAGTATAGAGGATAAATATGGACAAAGTATGATGGAATTATTAAAGAATGGGGAAATTTATAAACTGGAGATGAAAGAAAACGATGGATTATCTTAAGATAGAGGGAAAACTGCTGTGAAGGTGAAAAGTTCTAATATTTAGTAGTAAAATATAAAATTGCTACTTGATATTAGTGGTTTATATGATATACTAACAAAAACAAAGCCTTTACGAAAAAATAATAGAATGGATGGTGAGAGGATGGAGTTTGCCCTGCAAAAAACATTATCTGCAGCCGAAGTAAAACGTATTCGGAAGAAATTGAAATTAAAACAGAAAGAACTGGCAGAATTAATGAATGTATCTGTGAAAACCGTGGCACATTGGGAGGGGAACGGAGGGAGTGCAAAAGGCACTGCGGCAGTGATGCTTGACATCCTCAGAGAGCGAAGCTGGTTGGTAGAGGAAATGACAATTCCTGAGCGCGCTTTCCCGCTTCGTATCAGTTACATGTATGAAGAGAGGCTGTGCACGATTATAGATGTGGATGATCGCGAACAACGGGTGAAGATTAAGAATTTTACGACAGATCCTGTCTTTTGTGCTTTTGGAAGAAACGGACAACCATCATATAAGGAGTATGAGGAATTTCTTGAATCCCGCTGTTTCCCCAGAAGCCGGGACAAGATGAAGATTATACTGAACGAATTGAATCTTCCGTTTTATAATCCGTTTTTAATCGTTCAGAAAACAGAAGGACGTATGGCGGAAGACAATTTCTGGCTTAAGATTGAGAGGTGATGGAAATGATCCGATTGGATGATACGTATATGAAAAATTCACCAATACAGTCGTCAAAGGGAAATCAGTTTAAATGGGAACGGGAAGGTGTTTGGTATAAGGCGGATTATACAGGATATGAAGGTCTGGCGGAATATATGGTATCCGGGCTTTTACAGTATTCAAACCTCGAGGAGATGGAATTTATTCAATACCAGACAGAAGAAATCGGATATAAAAAAGCGGTGTACCGCGGCTGCAAAAGCCAGAATTTTCTGCCGGATGGATGGCAGCTTATTACGTTAGAACGGCTGTTTAAAAATTTTTATGGACAGAGTTTCTATCAAAGTCTTTATAAGATAGAAAGAGTTCAAAAGAGAGCCTGTTTTCTGGTTGATCAGGTGGAATTGATGACGGGACTGAAAGAATTTGGATCGTATTTATGCCGGCTCTTAACAATCGATGCACTGTTCCTCAATGAGGACAGACATATGCATAATATTGCTGTTCTATATGATGATACCGGCAGATATCATTATTGCCCTGTTTTTGATAATGGTAGTGCACTTCTGACAGATACAACGGTGGATTATCCAATGGAAGAGGATATTATTGAGCTGATTCCTCTGGTGAAGGCAAAAACATTGAGTGCGGATTTTATGGAACAGCTTGATGTGGCAGAAAGGCTGTACGGACAGAAACTTTATTTTACCTATGATGAAGGAATTATAAATGAATTGTTGAGGAAAGAACATTATTATCCAGAAGATATAAAGATGCGGATAAAGGAAATTCTTCTTCAACAGCGGAGGACGTATTCCTATTTGTTTAGAAAAAACTGAGATGATGTAATTAAAACAATGGAGATGTAAAAGAACTCCTATAAACAACGAAAACCCGTCGACCTTTCGGTTGACGGGTTTTCGCTGTTGTTATAGTTATCTAAAGGAATGAGAGTAAAGTGCGACATCCCGGTCCCCCGGGA
>DWWO01000074.1 GCA_019119675.1 Candidatus Mediterraneibacter faecipullorum
GTTACTAATAGGTCGAGGGCATAACCAAAGCGGAATAGGTGAAGATGGATGATTGATTCTTTGTATGTAGTTTTGAAGGTATACGGACAATTTCAGAGGGAATGAGAGGGAGCACCTGAGAGAATGATCTTTCAGGTGCTTTTGTCGTTGACACATATATTTCGATTCTATAGAATAGAGATGTGGTTTCCGGCGGGATTCTCTGATGAAAGGCAGGGGAAGGCTTATGGAGCATATGGAATATGACATGGACAGGAAAAACGAAAAAGACGGGAAAAATATCGAATACAATGTAGTAAGAGAGGAAGCAGCATACAATGCGAAGCCGTATGACGGGTATACGATAGAGGATTACTGCGCGATCCCGGAAGATCAGAGAGTAGAACTTATAGACGGCGTACTTTACGATATGGCATCTCCGGGGATTACACATCAGAGTATTTCAATGAGTTTAAGCATTCAAATCGGTACTTACATCAATAAAAAGGGCGGAAACTGCCGTGTGTTTGCAGGCCCGATCGACGTACAGCTTGTGAATGATAACAGGACGATGCTTGTTCCGGATATCATAGTTGTCTGTGATCCAGATAAAGTAAAGAAAGAGAGGATCGTGGGCGCACCGGATTTTGTTGTGGAAATCATTTCTCATTCTTCGCGGAAAAGGGACTATGAAATCAAGATGAAGAAGTACAATGCAGCGGGGGTAAGAGAATACTGGATCGTAGATCCGGAACGAGAGCGCGTACTTGTCTATGATTTTGAAGGAAAGTCCGCTCCGGTGATTTACGGGATGGATGAAAAAATACCAGTGAGAATATTTTCAGGAGAATTGGTGATTGCTTTTTGAAAAGATTAAAATATTTGGAAAGATAGAGTAAAGTCCGTTTTATAGGACACATAATATTGTAGACTATAACCAGCTCAGGAAAACGAGATTATAAAGGTTATGGAGGTCTGCAGTATGAAAGGGTACAATACATCGGAAGGTTATATGGGACTGGTAAACGGATATTACATGCTCTTCGCAAGTGAATCGGAATACAGAGAATATGTGGAAGAGATATAAAGTGAGCGGAAGAAAGACATCAGGGCAGCCGTTAATAAAGCAGCGGTTCTGATGTCTTTTTTTGATGTTGGATCTGATGTTCAGTTATATAGAATTGACTTTTCTACTATTGTAGAATATAATTGTTCTACAATAGTAGAAATACGATAGAGAAAGGAGATGACATGATGGATACCAGAGAGATAAAACGTCTTCCGGAGAGTGAACTTGAGATCATGCAGATTATATGGCATGAGACAACACCTGTATCCAGAATGACGATCGAGAGCACGCTGAATATGACACATCCGCTGGCACCGACAACTATACTGACATTGTTGACACGACTCTGTGATAAGGGCTTCCTTTCCCTTCAAAAAGAAGGGAGAACCAATTTGTATGAACCGCTTGTTTCGGAAAAGGAGTATCTTGCGGTGGAGAGCAGATCGTTCCTGGACAGGCTGTTTCACGGATCGGTCGCCGGTTTTGCCACTGCTTTGTGCGACAGCGGTGTTAAGAAAGAGGAACTGGAAGAATTGAGAAAGCTGCTCGAAAAGGGGGAGTTGTAGATGACAGATCTGACTGCTGCATATATGCTGCGGGGGTTCTGGGCTTTGTTTCTGGCGACTATTCTGGCAATCGGTTTCCGTAGATCATGGAAAGCCGAGAACGGCGGATTAAGCGAATGGAAAGCTGAAAAAGGAGATACTGTAGTCTGGTTTGATCCGATCATATTTCCAATCCTGCTTGTTATGTATACGGTGCTTTTTTACTGGCTGTATGGGGCTTTGGACGGGAAACAGTATATCTTGAGTATTGCTATAGACATTTTTATATTTGTCAGTGCCTATTTCACTCTGCTTCTTTTTCTCCTGCCGGTTCTGAGAAGGTATTATACAGCAAAGACCTGCGCCACGTTCTGGCTGATCCCGGTGTTTTTATTTTATCAGCCTCATATGCTGTTTAATATAACAACCGAGCCCGCAGCCGTTCTCTATATTCCGGAAATGCTCCTGAGAGTACTGCTTGTCGTCTGGTCCGCCGGATTTGTCATCATATTTTCACAGCAGATAATTTCTCATTTATGGTTTGTCAGGAAATTGAAGAAGCATTCCCGCCCTGCAGACGACAGCGAACTCGCAGAAATGTGGGACAGTCTGAAAGAGAAAATGGAAATGTATTTCCCGATAGAGCTGAGGTACTGCAGTGTAATCCATACACCACTGACTGTGGGAATGCGAAAAAATCACAGGATCACATACCTTCCGGAAAAGACGTATTCGACCGGGGAGGCAGAACTTATCTTATCGCACGAGCTGCACCACATACAGCGAAACGATGTCCACACTAAATTTTTCCTGAGATTCTGCAATGCCCTTGGCTGGCTGCATCCTCTGGTATGGATGGCTATAAAGAAAGCAGAAGACGACCTGGAGCTTTCCTGTGACGAGATCGTACTGAAAGACGCCGGCGCTGAGGAACGAAAGAAATATGCAGAACTGCTACTGACGACAGCGGGGAATGCCCGTGGATTTACTACCTGTCTGTCGTCTTCTGCGAGAACCCTGAGATATCGCATGAGGGCAACCATACGCGGCAGGAAGAAAAGACTGGGGACTGTCCTCTTATTTATCGTAATGGCGGTAAGTGTTTTCTGCGCGGGGAAGATCAGTCTTGCAACAGACCGGGATACGGTCGACAGTATACTCCGGCTTCGAGCTGACGGGATTTCAGAAGCCGGTGTCACATCGGATGGAAATATAGATCAGACCGCAGCAGATACGGGGCAGTTCGTACCGGTCAGTGACACGGATAAACTGACGGAATACCTTTCCGGTTTTCAGGCGGATCGGGTGCTCAGCAAATATAATACACTGGTAACTGACGAAGAACCGGTGCTGTACGGCGTTGTCAGGAATGTGGCGGAATTTTATATATTCGATGAATATATGGAAGTGAATGTTCCCGGACAGAGACCGGTATTGTACCACCTGACGGAACCGGTCGACTGGGAGCAGATCTGTTCTTTCGCCTGAGAGCAGTGAAAGCATGAATTTTCAGCAAATATGGGAGTTCCCTATCGGGGACTCCTTCTTTATTGATTGATAAAATGTAGAAAATTGTCTTGACTTCATACGGGGCATGTATTAATATAAAAACATAAGAAAAACCGAAACGTTTCGGTTTAAAAAGAAGGAGGAAATATCATGCCATTAGTTACTTCGGAAAAAATGCTCTTAGATGCCCAGAAAGGCGGTTATGCGGTAGGCGCATTCAACGTCGAAAACATGGAGATGGTCAAGGCGGTGCTCGCAGCAGCAGAAGAGCTGAAAGCACCTGTTATGCTGCAGACAACGCCCGGTACGATCAAATACGGAACAGTTGAAACTTACGCTGCAATCGTAAAAGCGGAAGCTGCAAAAGTATCCGTTCCAGTGTGCCTGCATCTGGACCATGGCAACAGCTTTGATCTTGCCGTACAGGCAATGAAAGCAGGCTACACATCTGTCATGATCGATGGTTCACATGAGGATTTCGAAAATAATATCGCGATCACAAAGAAAGTTGTAGACGTTGCAAAAGCGATCGGTATCCCGGTTGAGGCCGAGCTTGGAAAAGTCGGCGGCAAGGAAGATGATCTTGAGGCAGATGCAGATACTAATACAGATCCGATGGAAGCAAAAGAGTTCGCAGAGCGTACAGGTATTTCTTCCCTTGCAGTTGCGATCGGAACGGCCCACGGATTCTATGTAGGCACACCGGTGCTTGACAAACCAAGGGTAAGCGCGATCAAAGAAGTTGTATCCGTGCCGCTGGTACTTCACGGAGCATCCGGACTGAGCGAAGAGGATGTCAGAGAGTGTGTGGAGCGCGGTATGTGCAAAGTGAATTTTGCAACAGAGTTAAGAGCTGCATACACAGCCGCTGTCAAGAAGCTCCTTGAGGAGAAGCCTGAGACATACGATCCGAAGAAACTGGGCAATGTCGGAATGGAAGCAGTCAAAGAGCAGGTTAAGATCCGCATGAAGATGTGCGGCTGCGACGGAAAGGCAGAGTAAGATCATATAAAAAGGCGGTGTGCATAATGGGAGCGACGATGAAAGATATCGCAAAGCGTACCGGTCTCGGGCTGGCCACTATTTCTTCTTATTTAAATGGCGGCAATGTTCGGGAGAAGAACCGCATTAAGATCGAAGAAGCGATCAGAGAGCTTCATTTTGAAGTAAATGAAGTCGCAAGAGGGCTCAAGACGAATCGGACGAAAACTATAGGGATCGTTATCCCTGAGCTTAATAATATTTTCTTTGCGGAGATCATTACGGAGGCAGAAGATATTTTAAGAAGCCATGGCTATGCGACCATGATCTGTGACTGCCGTTCCGATCCGGAACGGGAAAAAGAGGCTGTTGATTTTCTTTATCACAGGCGGGTAGACGGTCTGATCGTCATGCCGACAGGAACATCAGATCCTGGTTTTCAGAAATTCCTCAGAGCAGGGAAACCGGTTGTGATGATCGATCGTAAAATGAGAGATGTCGCCTGTGACTGTATTCTGGTGGACAACGAAGGTGCAGCAGAGGACGCAGTGAAAAGATTGATACAGGCGGGGCATGCAAAGATTGGCATGATCGCCGGACCGGAAGATGTCTATACTGCCAGAGAGAGACAGCGGGGATATCAGAAAGCTGTCCAGGAAAGCGGGATCGTATGTGACGACAGCCTGATCGTACGCGGTAATTATACGATCGCCGGGGGCGCTGCCGCCATGCGACGGCTGAGGGAAGCCAATCCGGATATGACTGCCGTATTTATCTCGAACTATGAGATGACGGTCGGAGCTATAATGGAGATCAATGATCTGGGAATTCGAGTACCGGAAGAATTGTCAGTGATCGGGTTTGATAATATTGATTTCGCAAAGGCATCTGTCCCGAGGCTCAGTATCGTTACACAGCCGACAGCAAAGATCGCGCAGGAAGCTGCAGAGACCCTGATCATAAAGCTGGAGGGAAAAGACCGGATTGTGGATGCTGAACAGCAGGATGTTGATGGAGAGCGGACGACAGTGACCGTGACTCTAAAGACCGGATTTGTTGAAGGCCGTTCAGTAAGAGTGTTGAACAATAAAGTCTGATACAGGATAAAGGAGAATATTATGGGCGAATATCTGTTGGGAATTGACATCGGAACAAGTGCCTGCAAGATTGCTGTATTTACGAGAAACGGACAGGTGGCAGCGTCCGGCAGCGGAGATTATCCGGTGTATTATCCCCATCCGGGATGGGCAGAGCAGAATCCGGATGAGTGGTGGGATGCTGTGTGCAGAGCCATACCGGAGGTGTTGAAAAAAGGCAGGATCGATCCTGCTGAGATCAAAGGTGTGGGAATCGACGGCCAGAGCTGGTCAGCCATTGCGGTTGACAGCGAGGGAAATGTCCTGACTAACACACCGATCTGGATGGATACAAGAGCGGTAGATATCTGTGATGAATATAATGAAAAGATTGGCAGAGAGAAGATTTTCGAATTGTGCGGCAACCCGCTCCAGCCGTCATATACGACTCCGAAGATCATCTGGTATCAGAGAAATCTTCCGGAAGTATATGAAAAGACATACAAGATCCTGCAGTCCAACAGCTTTATCGCATACAGACTGACAGGAGTGATCAGCCAGGATCTCTCACAGGGATACGGGCTTCATTGTTTCGATATGAGAAAGGGATGCTGGGATGAAGAAATGTGTGCGGCTTTCGGATTCTCGCCGGATATACTGCCGGAAATACATGCATGCCATGACATTATCGGGACTGTGACTGAAGAGGCGGCGGCACAGTGTGGACTGGCGCCGGGAACACCGGTGGCAGCAGGCGGACTGGATGCGGCATGCGGTACGCTCGGAGCGGGCGTTATCCACAGCGGAGAGACTCAGGAGCAGGGCGGACAGGCCGGCGGAATGAGTATCTGTACTGACACATATCAGGCGGACGAGCGACTGATCCTGGGATATCACGTGATTCCCGGACACTGGCTCCTGCAGGGCGGCACGACCGGAGGCGGCGGAGTAATGCGGTGGCTTGAAAAAGAGTTTGGTGCTTACGAGAGGGAAGAGGGAAAGAGACAGGGAAAAAGTTCTCTCGACCTTTTTAATGAGGAGGCAGCAGACATCAATCCGGGAAGTGACGGACTGGTCTTTCTTCCTTATATGTCCGGTGAGAGGACGCCAATCTGGGATCCGGACGCCAAAGGAGTGTATTACGGCATTGATTTCAGCAAGACGAAAGGCCATTTCATCCGTGCAGCTATGGAAGGCACTGCCTATGCTCTCAAGCATAATCTTGATGTTGCGGAGGAAGCCGGTGCAAAAGTAACAGTAATGCGCGCGATGGGCGGATCGGCTAATTCCCTTCTCTGGACCCAGATTAAATCTGATATAACCGGAAAACCGATCATTGTCCCGTCATCAGATACGGCGACCACACTTGGAGCCGTGATACTGGCAGGGGTCGGTATTGGTATGTATGCAGATTTTGAAGAGGCAGTCAGACTGACGGTCAGGGATCAGAGATCCCATGAGCCGGATCAGGGGAAACGTGCGGTGTATGATGAAAATTACAATACATATATAGAACTTTATCAACAGTTAAAAGGTATCATGAAACAAAGAGGAGGCAGATAAACATGAAAGCAGCTGTTGTATGTGCAAATGAAGATGTGCGTTATATGGATTATGAAGAACCGGTGCCAGGTCCGGGAGAGGTTAAAGTCAGAGTGATGGCTTCCGGTATCTGTGGTTCTGATATCCCCCGTGTGCTCAACCACGGCGTGCATTTCTATCCGATCGTACTGGGCCATGAGTTTTCAGGCTATGTGACTGAAGTGGGTGAGGGCGTGACGAAAGTGAAAGCGGGCGACCATGTGACATGCGCTCCGCTGAAACCCTGTATGAAATGCGATGACTGCCAGAACGGTAATTTCTCCTTGTGTAAACACTACAGCTTCATCGGATCAAGAGAACAGGGGAGCAACGCGGACTATGTGGTAATACCGGAGCAGAACGCCATCGTATTTGATCCGTCTATCCCGTATGAGGAGGCGGCGATGTTCGAGCCGGCAACAGTAGCGATCCACGGCCTGTACCAGAATGATTATCAGGGCGGTCAGTATGTGGCAATCCTGGGCGGGGGAACAGTCGGTATGTTCACGATGCAGTGGGCGAAGATATTCGGCTCTAAGAAAGTGGTCGTATTCGATATCAGTGAGGCAAGACTGGAGCTGGCAAAACGTCTCGGAGCAGACGAGGTGATCAATACAACAGAAGAAGACTTTATGGAGAAAGCGATGGCGGTCACAGGCGGAAAGGGATACGGATATGTATTCGAGACAGCCGGGCAGGTGCCTACGATGCAGATGGCATTTAAGCTTGCGGCAAATAAAGCACATGTCTGCTTTATCGGAACTCCTCACGAAACGCTGTCCTTTACACAGGATCTCTGGGAACAGATGAACCGCAAGGAGTTTAAACTGACCGGTTCATGGATGTCCTACAGCGCTCCGTTCCCGGGCAAAGAGTGGGATCTGACCGCTCACTATCTTGCAACAGGGCAGCTCAAGGTCGATCCGGAATTTATCTATAAGAAGATGCCGATGAGCCAGGCGCAGGAGGCGTTCCAGATGTTTAAGACGCCCGGACTTGTCAAAGGAAAACTGATGCTGGTCAATGAGGATTAGGAGGCTTTGATATGATACTGACAGTGACACTGAATGCCGCGATCGACAAACGGTACGTGGTGGACGGATTTCAGGTCGGAGAGGTGAACCGTGTCAAAGAATGTGCCTATACGCCGGGCGGCAAGGGGCTCAACGTCTCGAAACCGGCATCCATCGCCGGAGCAGATGTGACGGCCACCGGATTTGTCGGGGGACATGCAGGCAATTATATCGTAGATTCGCTGAAACCATTCGGGATCAAAAGTGAATTTTATCACATGGAAGCTGAGAGCCGCTCATGCATCAACATCTGGGATGAAGTGAATCACGTGCAGACAGAGTTCCTTGAGCCGGGATTTACTGTTTCGGAAGAAGATTTTCAGAAATTTGAAGACAAGTTTTCAGAGCTGGTAAAGAAGGCAGATGTCGTCGCCATGTCCGGAAGCGTGCCGAAAGGACTGGACGGAACTGCTTACCAGCGGCTTGTAAAGATTTGCAAAGAAGCCGGAAAACCGGTCATCCTGGATACAAGCGGAAAGCTTCTGGAGATGGGAATCCAGGCGTGTCCGACGATGATCAAGCCGAATATTGACGAGATCCGGATGCTTACCGGAAAGTCCTGTGACCATATGGAAGATATGATCGAAGCGGCAAAGGAGATCCATAAGAAGGGCGTAGATATCGTTGCAGTTTCTCTTGGAGGCGACGGTTCGTTTGTAGTTTGTGATGAGGGAATCTTCCGGGCAGAAGTGCCGAAGATCGATGCAGTCAATACTGTGGGCTGCGGGGATTCCATGATCGCGGGCTATGCCCTGGGAATCAGCGAGGGGCTTTCTGTCAAAGAGACGCTCCGGAAAGCAAGCGCTATTTCGGCGGCAGCTGCCCTGAGAGAAGAGACCGGATTCTTTGTACAGGAAGATATGGAACGGATCCTGCCTCAGATAAAGATCACGGAACTGTGATGCAGCAGATGAAAATAAAGATATTATAAGGAGGAAAAGATGGGAGAATTTATTGATCCGGCTATCGTGCCGAAAATGAAAGTTTATACTGGAGAAGAGATCCCGGGAATCGGAATGGGAACTTTCGGATCTGACCGTGTCAGCCCGGAAGAAGTGTCGAATGCAGTGGCGGGAGCAATCCGCTGCGGTTACAGAATGTTTGACTGCGCTGCATGCTATGGAAACGAGGATCAGATCGGAAAGGTATTTAAAGATGCCTTCAACGAAGGCGTTGTGGAGAGAAAAGATCTGTATATCATGACAAAAGTCTGGAATGATATGCACAGAAGAGTGGAGGAGTCCTGCAGGAAGAGTATTGCAGATTTGCAGTGTGATTATATCGATATGTTTTTCATCCACTGGCCATTCCCGAACTATCATGCACCGGGATGTGATGTTGACTCCAGAAATCCGGACTCAAAACCGTTTAGTGTGGAAGAGTTCATGGATACATACAGACAGTGCGAGAGTCTGGTGGAGAAAGGTCTGATCCGTCATATCGGTATTTCCAATATGACGATCCCGAAACTGGATGCAGTGCTTCCACTTATGAAGATCAAACCGGTTGCATGTGAGATCGAGCTTCATCCATGTATGCAGCAGAAAGAACTTTTCGATTATCTTGTAGCGCATGATATTCAGGTGGTCGGCTATATGCCGCTTGGTTCGCCGCAGAGACCGGAGAGGGATATCATGCCTGAGGATGTTGCAGACATGGAGCTGCCGGAGATGAAGGAAATCGCAGCGGCTCACAATTGCCATCCGGCTCTGGTCTGCCTGAAATGGTCTCATCAGTTAGGGGCAATCCCGATTCCGTTCTCTGTCCGTGAGAAGAATTATGTGAGCAACTTAAAATCTCTGACAGAAGATCCGCTGACGGATGAGGAGATGGCGAAGATTGCCACACTTGAGAGAAACAACCGTCTTGTAAAAGGGCATGTGTTCCTCTGGCCGGGGGCAAAAGACTGGCATGATCTCTGGGATGAGGATGGGAAGATAGTAACAGTGGAAGAATAATTTAATCATACGGACATATAAAATCCCGGGATGGAAATTACGGCAAGTATCCATCCCGGGATTTTATGAGACTTCAGGAATAATCAGAACAGATTCTTAAGGTATGCTACTGCCCCGAGCAGTCCTGCGTTATTGCCCAGTTGTGCAGATTTTATAATGAGATCTTTGCAGAAACCAGGCATAGTATAAGAAAGAATTTGTTCCCGAAGCGGCTCAATAAACAGCTCCTCTTGCTGACTAACACCCCCGCCGATTAGTACGAGCTGTGGATTAAAGATGTGAATTAGCCCGACAAGTCCGAGAGTTATTGAAGTAATCCATTCCGAAACAACGGAACGCAAAGCTGTATCACCCTGACTAACCCGGTTAAATATGAGTTGACCGTCTATATGATCAGCAGAAATGTCTGGAACAAGCTCATCGGCCCGATCGCGTACCATGTTGACAAGAGCTGTTGTAGAAGCATATTTTTCATAACACCCTCTGTTTCCGCAGGAACAAAGTTCTCCATCCGCCCTGATAGGAAAGTGTCCTAGTTCTCCGGCAATTCCCCGGACACCTGTGAGCAGTCTCCCTTCTGTAAGTATTCCTCCGCCAATTCCAGTCCCGATAGTCACCATGACAACATCCCTGTATCCACGGGCGGCGCCAAGCCAGCATTCACCCATGAGAGCGCAGTCAGCGTCATTTACAACAGATACAGGAAGGTGATAACTATCTTTAAAAATCTGCGCAATAGGCGTTTGGATCCAGTTAGCAATATGGCCGGCTGTTCCAGATACTACACCTTCCTTCGTGTCGATTTGACCGGTCGCCGAGATACCGAATCCAGACAGCTCTGCAAGTGTGATATGCTCCAATGCGAGAAACTGATCTACAGCGTTTTTTACAGTTACAATGATCGGCGTTTGATAGTGATCAAAATCAACGCGTTTTGAGTCGGTCGCAAGAAGTTCTCCTTCGGCTGTTACGTATCCGATTTTTACTGCAGTGCCGCCGATGTCAATGCCGATGTATCTCTTACTCATTTGTATTCCTCTTTTCTATGGCAGAAATGAAACGAGATGCAATTTCAAGAGGGCGTGTGATCGCACCGCCCACAACGACTGCATATGCGCCGGCATCCAGCATCTGAACAGCCTGTTCAGGATAATGTATTTTCCCTTCTGCAATGACCGGGATATCAAGATCTGTGCTTAACCGGCTCACCAATTCCAGATCAGGCCCCTCGTGATGCGGCGAATAGTCCGTGTAACCGCTCAAGGTGGTTCCTACAAGATCAACTCCGCATTTCCATGCATTGATACCTTCTTCATATGTGGAAATGTCGGCCATAAGTATAATGTCAGGATATTTTCTGCGAATATCTGAGAGAAAATCATTAATAGTAGAGCCATCTCCGCGTTTGCGCAAAGTACAGTCCAGTGCGACGATATCGGAATCGGCTTCTACCAGCTGATCTACCTCTTTCATCGTCGGAGTAATGTAGGAATCATACCCGTCATAATTGATCTTGATGATTCCGATAACCGGAAGGCCTGTCTCTTCTTTAATGGCTTTTACATCTCGAACGCTGCTCGTGCGGATGCAGGGGGAACCAGCCTGCTTAGCAGCACGCGCCATGAGATACATGATTGATTTTTCTTCAACATAGAGCGGTTCTGACGGTAAAGCCTGGCATGATACAATAAGTTGCCCCTTGATTTTAGTTAGAATTTCTTCTTTAGACCATTCCATTTTGTTAGTCCTCCACTTTGATTTTAAATACAATTTTATTAACAGGTGCGGGCTGTCCTAACGCTATAGCAACCTTATGTGCATCCGAAGGATAGCAGACCATAAACTGTCCGGAGCTTAAGTAATAACGTCCGTCTTCCTTCCCACTGTAGAAAGCGATGTCTTTCTCCTCAGAATAAGGAGTTACTTCGGTCAGTACAGATGTATCGGCTGTCGCAATTCCTTCAATGCCCGATACGATATAATGAACATCGATATATTTTCTGTGCGCTTCATACATGCATTCTGACTCCGGCCGTGTCGAAAGCGAGACAGGATTGCAAAATAAGATGTCGGGAATAAGTACCGTATTGGCTTCGGGCAGTGCGTCTGGCGGCAGTTCATCCAGAAAACACAGAGCCTGATAGAGAAAAGAATTCCATTTATAGTTATCTTTGTTTTTGAGAGAATCGAAAATCATGTTCAGTCTGCCTCCTTTTCGAATAAAATATATTAGTTGATATCATTATAGGAAATCTACTCTTGCAATAATATAGAAGGAAAAGTTATTAATAGCATAAGAGGCTTAAAAAATAGATTTATTGTCTTGAAAAAAACTGTAGCGGAAGTTATCATAAAAATGATATTGAAAAGGAGGGAACAAAGAATGGTGAAAAATGAGATTGACAATGTGAGATTTAATTTTCTTTATATAGACACATATTCGTTTGGTCCAACCTGGGTATATCCTGAGAGCGTAGTGCCGTATAATATGTTGAGATATATTATTTCGGGAGAAGGCGTGTTTTGTATTGATGATGAGGAAGTGAAAGTGAAGAAGAATGAGATTGCTTACATCCCGCGGGGATGCCGTATGTCATGCCATTCACTTACAGATAATTTTTCATTTTGCAGTATCCGATTTACTACAGCAGTATTCTTTGAGGGAGGGGACTTCCTTGCTGACTATTATGGGATACCGCGTGTGATGGAAAATACAGGAGAGGATAGATACTTTGAACTGATTTATAAGTGGGTAAAGAGCGAGAGTCCGGCGAGAATGTTTTTTGTCCGCGGGTATCTGGAAGTTTTGATTGCAGAGCTGATCTTCCGTGCAAGTAAAAATCGAAAACCAGAGATATCAGGCGGCGGTCTGAGAAATGATGAGGAAATTACTATAGAGAAACTGCGCCAGAGAATAAAAAAGTCAGATAGTCGGGCTGATGGGCGAATTCAGGTTGTAATGGATTATGTATCCCTTCATCCTACGGAAAAGTATACGCCAGCCAGAATGGCAGAGATAGCCGGATTGAGCAAACAGAGGTTTACGCATCTGTTTAAAGAACAGACTGGAAAATCTCCGATGGTATACATAAAAGAACTTCGACTCACTATTGCGGCAAGGCGGCTTTTGGTAAGCAGTGAAAATGTCAGCGATATTGCATATGAGGTCGGCTATGAAGATCCCAATTATTTTATACGTGAATTTAAGGCGGCGTTTGGATACACGCCGAATCAATATAGAAAGGCTGCCAGAGAATAATTTGATTACTTTGATGTCTGCTTTCGAATGTGGAAGGCAGACATTTTTCATGTGCGAAAGGCATATGTGTTTGTGAAAATAACATCATAAAATAAGCGTATTGTGCTATCATTAGGTTTGCTAGACATGGAATTGCACAAAAAACAAACGTATAATCTTAATAGAACAAGCAAAATGACGAGAGAAGTGTTATAAGCCGGCTGCACTTCATAACTGGTCAGACAAAGTTTCTCCGCGGTGCGGAGATTTTATGAAAAGGAGGAAAGTAAGAATTATGAAGAGAAAATTAGCCATGTTACTAGCGGGAGTGATGCTGGTTGGAAGTATTTTGTCGGGATGCGGCGGTAGTGAAGAACCGGCAGCGACAACAACAGCAGACGGCGAACTTGAAGGGGATATCACGTTCTGGCACTCGTTTACACAGGGGCCCAGACTTGAAACGATTCAGAAAGTTGCAGATCAGTTTATGGAAGATAATCCCAAGGTTAATATTACAATAGAGACTTTTTCGTGGGCGGATTTTTATACGAAATGGACAACGGGTCTGGCATCTGGAAATGTGCCGGATATGAGCACAGCGTTACCAAGTCAGGTTGTGGAAATGCTGGATGCAGAAGCACTGATTCCGCTGGATGATGTTATTGATGATATAGGCAGAGACAGATTTTCGGAAGCAGCACTGTCTGAGGGAGAAAAAGACGGGGAATGTTATTCAGTACCGCTGTATTCACATGCACAAGTGATGTGGTATAGGAAAGATCTTCTGGAAGAAGCTGGCTTGGAGGTGCCGAAGACATGGGATGAGTTTGCTGAAGCGGCAAAAGCTCTAACAAAAGATGGAGTTTATGGCTGTTCTTTCCCATGTGGTGCGAGTGACATGATGGCAACGAGATTTCTCAATTTCTATGTAAGAAGTGCAGGTGAGAGCCTTCTTAATGATGACTTAACAGCTAATATTACAAGCGATGCTGCAATTGACGGAATTAATTTCTGGGTAGATATATACAAAAATTGTTCGCCGCAGGATTCGGTGAATTACGTTACTCTGGATCAGGCTGATCTGTATTACAAAGGAAAAACTGCTTTTGATTTTAACTCAGGGTTCCAGATTTCAGGTGTGGAGGAAAATTCGCCGGAACTTTTAGACTATATTGACTGCGCACCGCTTCCGAAAATAAATGAAGATGATCCGGATTATGGCGCGGAAACATCGAATATTCCGATTGTTGTATGGCAGAATTCAGAACATCCGGAAATCTGCAAAGAGTTTATGAAAAAGTTGTATGAAGAGGATACATATGTAGAATTTTTGTCGGCAACTCCAGTTGGTATGCTTCCATCAATTACTGGTATTTCAGATTTGGAATCCTACCAGAGCAATCCTACAATCCAGAAGTTCTCAAATGCGGAAAAAGTTATCTCTGATGCAGTCGGAAAAAGTGCGGCGCTTGGTTTTGAACATGGTCCGAGTGTGCAGGCAGGTCTGCTTACTTCACAGGGCGTCATAGAAACAATGTTCCAACAGATTATCACAAATGGGAAAGATGTGGAACAGGCAGCACAGGATGCAGAAGATGAACTGAATGAATTGTTTAAATCTGTTCAATAAGAAGCAGATGAATCCGGGGAACAGACTTCCCCGGATTATTAAAAAGAAAGAGGTGTAGACCTGTAAATGAAAAGAAAAGTAAGGCGTGATTATGCAAGATGGGTATTTGTACTCCCGGCTATGATCGTTGTAGCTGCATTATTGATATACCCCATATTTTCCAGCGTGTTTTACAGCATGACCACAAAACATTTGATAAAGCCAAGTTATGAATTTGTTGGATTGGCAAATTATATCGAAGTTTTGTCTGACATGAACTTCTGGAGTGCATTTCTTCATTCTATTTTATGGACGATAGGTTCATTGGTTGGACAGGTGTTGATAGGATTTACAGCAGCGCTTGCAATAAACCGAGTAAAACATGCCAAAGGTATCTATAAAACACTGCTGATCATTCCGTGGGCATTTCCCTCCATAGTAATTGCATTATCATGGAAATGGATTTTAAATGGTGTTTCAGGATATATTCCTAATCTTCTTGTAGAACTTGGTATATGCGATCAGTTACCACAATTTTTAAGTGATAGTAATATAGTATTTATTACGTTGATTTTGATTAATGTGTGGTTCGGGGCTCCGATGATCATGGTAAATGTTTTATCAGCACTGCAGACGATACCCCAGGATCAGTATGAAGCGGCGCAGATAGACGGTGCAAGTCATATACAGCAGTTCTGGCATATTACGATTCCGCATATCAAAGTTGTAGTCGGTCTGCTTGTTGTACTGAGAACGATATGGGTATTTAATAACTTTGATATAATTTATCTGATTACAGGAGGGGGACCGGCTGATTTGACAACTACAGTTCCTATTTATGCATATCAGATGGGATGGGGAACTAAACTGTTGGGTAAATCATCTGCAGTTACAATTCTGTTATTGTTGTTCTTGCTACTGGTCTGTTTATTGTACTTCTGGATCATTGCAAAATGGGAGAAGGAGGATAAGTGATGGGAAAGCTAAAATCAAAATTAGGGAACGGCATATGCCATATATACTTGATTGTTTTATCAGTAATTGCGTTTTTCCCATTGCTATGGGTACTTCTTTCTTCGGTAAAATCTGCGGGTGAATTGTCAGCTAACCCAACAAGTATTCTGCCGAAAAAATTTACTTTAGAAAATTTTACGCATGTGATTAATGACCTGAATTTCATTGAAAATATAAGTAACAGTTTGTGGATAGCGATTCTGGTTACAATTATAGCAATCGTCATATCGTCTATGGCGGCATATGGTATTGTGAGGTTTTTCCCAAAAGTGGGAAATATTATGTCTAAAGCGCTTGTAACTATGTATTTGTTCCCTCCCATTCTATTAGCAATTCCTTATTCGTTGGTGATGGCAAAAATAGGACTGACAAATACAAGAATTGGTCTTGTGATTGTGTATTTGTCTTTTAGCGTGCCTTATGCGGTGTGGATGCTGGTAGGTTTTTTTAAAACAGTGCCAGTCGGAATTGAGGAGGCTGCACGTGTGGATGGAGCAAATAAAGTACAGGTTTTTGTAAGAATCGTATTGCCTCTTGTCCTTCCAGGAATCGTGGCAACAGCAATTTATACGTTTATTAATGCTTGGAATGAATTTTTATATGCATTAATCTTAATAAATAGTCAGGATTTAATGACAGTTTCTGTTAAACTACGTTCTCTTCAGGGAGCAGAGATACTGAATTGGGGAGATATGATGGCAGCCTCAACACTTGTTGTTGTTCCGTCGGTTATTTTCTTTATGATAATTCAGAATAAGATAGCAGGCGGAATGTCGGATGGAGCAGTAAAATAGTATAGATAAAAAAATAGTAGAATGGAGAATAAAAATGATTAATTATGGTGTGGTTGGAGTAGGATATTTCGGAGCTGAACTGGCAAGGATCATGAAAAAAGAAAATGATGCAAAAATCGTAAGTGTTTTTGATCCGGAGAATGGGGAAAAAATCGCGCAGGAGTTAGGGTGTGACGCAGAACAATCTTTAGATTCTCTGGTATCAAGAGAGGATATTGATTGTGTGATTGTTGCAACACCTAATTATTTGCACAAAGAACCAGTTATCAAAGCAGCAGAACATGGAAAAAACGTATTCTGTGAAAAGCCGATTGCCCTTTCATATAAGGATTGTGACGAGATGGTACGTGCGTGTGAAGAAAACAATGTGATATTTATGGCAGGACATATAATGAATTTTTTCCATGGAGTACATTATGCAAAAGAGCTTATAAACAAGGGAAAGATTGGCAAAGTATTATATTGTCATTCGGCAAGAAACGGATGGGAAGATGTTCAGCCGTCTATTTCCTGGAAAAAAATCAGGGAGAAATCAGGTGGGCATCTCTATCACCATATTCATGAGCTGGACTGCGTACAGTTTATCATGGGCGGGATGCCTGAAGAAGTAACCATGGAGGCGGGAAATGTAGCACATCAGGGTGAAGCGTTCGGAGATGAAGATGACATGCTATTTATTACGGCTCGCTTCAGCAATGGAAGATATGCAGTGATGGAGTGGGGATCAGCTTTCCACTGGCCAGAACACTATCTGCTGATCCAAGGAACAAAAGGTGCGATTAAACTGGATATGTTTGATGCAGGAGGAACTCTGAAAGTAGATGGAAAAGAGGAACACTTTTTGCTTCATGAGTCAAAAGAAGAAGATGAAAACCGAACGAGTATTTATCACGGTACAGAGATGGATGGGGCAATTCAATATGGTAAACCGGGCAAGACGCCGCCGCTGTGGCTCCAGGGGGTTATGAACAAAGAAATGAAGTATCTTAATGATATTATGCACGGTATGGAACCGGACGATGAATTCAGACCGCTGTTGACAGGAGAAGCGGCAAGAGCAGCAATCGCAACAGCTGATGCTTGTACTAAGTCAAGAGTTGAAAACAGAAAGGTCAAACTGAGTGAAATTGTAGGTGAATAAGTACACTTAGTTGGTTGAAATGAGGAGATATCAGATATGGATAATCTTGAAAAATATAAAGGTGTTATTCCTGCCTTTTACGCCTGCTATGACGAGCAGGGAAATATCAGTCCGGAACGAGTCAGAAAATTGACGGAATATCTGATCGGCAAAGGGGTTAAAGGAGTATATGTTAACGGGTCTTCCGGTGAATGCATTTACCAGAGTGTGGAAGAGCGGAAGACTGTCATTGAAAATGTGATGGAGGTGGCGAGGGGCAGGATAACCGTCATAAATCATGTCGCTTGCAATAATACGAAAGACAGTGTTGAACTGGCACGGCATTCAGAGGAAGTTGGGGTTGATGCCATAGCTGCTATTCCGCCGATTTACTTCCATCTTCCAGAGTATTCTATTTCCAAGTATTGGAACGAAATCAGTGCAGCAGCACCTAATACAGACTTTATTATTTATAATATTCCTCAGCTTGCTGGAACGGCTCTTACAATGAACCTGTTTAAAGAAATGCTCAAGAATCCAAGGGTAATTGCCGTAAAAAACTCCTCTATGCCAGTTCAGGATATTCAGATGTTTAAAACCGAAGGCGTGGAGGAAAAAGGCGAATTCGTCGTATTCAACGGACCAGATGAACAGTTTATTTCAGGGCGGATGATCGGAGCTGACGGAGGTATCGGCGGAACTTATGCCGTGATGCCGGAGCTGTTTCTGGCGGCGGATAAGGCGTTCCGCGAAGGCAGATGCAGCGATGCTCTTGTTATCCAGAATAAAATTGATGAAATTATTTATGCCATGTGCGAATGTCGCGGGAACCTTTATGCTGTAATGAAGGAAATCCTGAAAGACAGAGGCGTGGATATCGGAAGTGTAAGAGCTCCTCTCGAACCCGTGTCCAGGGCGGATATGGAGAAAATCAAGAAATGTTCGGTCATGATCAATGAAGCTATAAAGGCCTTTGGATAAGTAAGGCTATGCACAGCAAATTCCTTGATTTTTATATGGAATATTGCTAGTGTTGATGTAGCGGTAAAACTGGAAATCGAGAGGGAAGTGAAACCAGATTTTTTGAGTTATAAGGCAGACTTTATACTTTGGAAATCTGGTTTTTCTTATACCCGTTCCAGCGGAAGTCAGAAATGAGGAGGAAAGGGATATGAAGATCTACAAAACAAAAGACTATAAGGAGATGAGCAGGAAAGCGGCGAATATCCTGTCAGCTCAGGTTATACTGAAACCAGACTGTGTGCTGGGCCTGGCGACAGGTTCTACGCCGATCGGTACATACGATCAACTTGTAGAATGGTATAAGAAAGGCGACGTTGATTTCTCGGAAGTCAGGACGGTGAATCTTGATGAGTACAGAGGCCTGACCCGCGACAACGACCAGAGCTATTATTATTTCATGCATGAGCATCTGTTCGACCGGGTGAATATAAAGCAGGAGAACACGAATGTTCCGGACGGCACAGAGTCGGATGCAGACAAGGAATGCGAAAGATATGAAAAACTGATCGGGTCCATGGGTGGAGTTGATATTCAGCTTCTCGGGCTTGGACATAACGGACATATCGGATTTAATGAACCTGACAGCATATTTGCGAAAGCAACGCACTGTGTGAATCTTACAGAGAGTACGATAGAGGCGAACAAAAGATTTTTCGCCTCAGCGGACGATGTGCCGCGTCAGGCATATACGATGGGAATCGGAACGATCATGAAGGCAAAGAAGATCCTGCTCATTGTCAATGGAGAGGCCAAGGCTGATATTGTGTCGAAGGCATTCTTTGGTCCGGTAACTCCGGAAGTTCCAGCGTCTATCCTGCAGCTCCACAGTGATGTTGTGATCGTTGCGGATGAGGCGGCTCTGTCGAAGATTCCGGAGTAGAGATATGAAGGGAATTCAGGAGATTTGCGTGGACAGCGCAGCATCGGCCATAGCTGCCAGGATGGCGGGGCGGACCGGATTGGACGGTGTTCTCTTCTTTAGCCGGAAGACGGAACAGTTACCTTGTTCAAAAAAATTAAGAAAAGACTTGAAAAAGCGAGAATAATCTGGTATATATAAATATATTTATTACACCGACAGAGTTGGAAGCAGGCAAATACAGACAGTCCAAAGAGGGATAACATTTTGTTATCTCTCTTTTTTTGTGACTGTAAACACAAGGTAAGGAGGCAGATACTATGAGAAAGACAATGAATATCCGTTTTGATTCCTATGATATGATCGCAAGATTTTCGAAAGTGCAGATTGCCTGCCAAAACGGACACCTGTGCCATATTCGGCGGACAGTGTGTGCCTAATTATCCGGACAGACACTAACGATTATTC
>DWWO01000075.1 GCA_019119675.1 Candidatus Mediterraneibacter faecipullorum
AGCTCATGTGGGTTTAGACCTTTTGACCCTGGCATCATTATATACCAGGAAAATTAAAAAATCTTCCCCTAAAATGAAAAGGGCGCGCAGAACAGATCTTCTCTGTACATGCGCGCCGCTGAAAGTTTCTGTTCATTCTCACTCTACAGCATGCAGGTTTTTCATTGAAATGTCAAGTATAGATGCAGAATGTGTCAGCGCTCCACTGGAAATATAATCCACTCCGAGCTCTGTCAGCCTTGCGATATTTTCTTTCGTCACATTGCCGGAACACTCTGTCTGTGCCCGTCCGTCGATGATCCGGATCGCCTCGCGCATCTCGTCAGGAGACATATTATCAAGCATGATGATATCCGCTCCCGCATCGGCCGCCTCGCGGACCATATCCAGATTTTCCACTTCCACCTCAATCTTCCGGACAAACGGCGCATATTCTCTCGCCATCTTCACAGCCTTTTCCACTCCGCCGGCGGCACCGATGTGATTGTCTTTCAGCAGCACACCGTCCGAAAGATTATATCTGTGGTTGTATCCGCCGCCCACCCGTACTGCGTATTTCTCAAAGATCCGCATATTGGGCGTGGTCTTTCGTGTATCCAGGAGTTTTGTCCTGCTGCCTTTTAAAAGCTCTGCCACCGAATGGGTGTATGTGGCGATCCCGCTCATCCTCTGGAGATAATTCAGCGCCACTCTCTCACCGGATAAGAGGACACGGATGTCTCCCCTTACCTTTCCCATAAGCTGCCCTGCTTTCACTTCATCTCCGTCGCTGCAGAAAAACTCTGCTGTCGTATCCGCATCGAGCAGCTCAAACACCCTGCGGAACACGTCCAGGCCGGCTATGATACCGTCCTGCTTGCAGATCAGATCCACCTCTCCGGCAACCGCCTCTTTCATCACCGCATTTGTACTTACATCTTCACTTGATATATCTTCCTTCAGCGCTTCCAGGATCAGATGATCTGCCTGAAGCGTCATTGTGATCTTGTTCATGATCGTTCCTCGCTTTCTTCTGTTTTCTTATGCCGTTTCCTCCAGTTCCCCGGATTCCGTTCCCGCAGATTTTGTTCCTGCATCCGGCTCAGCCGTGATCTTCTGCGCGGCCCGCTTTGCAAAGACAAGGCTCTCCAGCAGCGAGTTGCTGGCCAGACGGTTTGCCCCGTGAACTCCGTTGCAGCTTGTCTCGCCCGCTGCAAACAGATGCTCCATGGAAGTCTGGCTGTCACTGTCCACCCAGATTCCGCCCATGAAATAATGCTGTGCCGGGACGACCGGGATCCACTCTTTCGTCACATCATATCCTTCTTCCAGACAGTGCTCATATATATTCGGAAAATGATTCAGGATCGTATCCTTGTCGATCCGTTCCATGGACAGCCATACATGGTCTGTCCCGTCCTTTTCCATCTGTTCCCGGATCGCCGCCGTGACTACATCACGGGGCTGAAGCTCGTCCGTGAAACGCTTTCCGTTCTTATCGAGTAAAATAGCTCCCTCTCCCCTGACAGACTCTGAGATCAGGAATCTTCGCCCGGGTTTCTTAGAATACAGCGTCGTCGGATGGATCTGCACATAGTCCAGATGTTCCAGACGTATCCCGTGTTTTTCGGCAATACGCAGGGCGTCCCCTGTAAGATGAGGATAATTGGTAGAGTACTCATACAGCCCGCCGATGCCGCCGCTTGCAAGGATCGTATACGGCGCATAGATCTTCAGTACATTTCCCTGAGCGTCCTCCGCAATGATCCCCGCACACTGCACACCGTTTTCTCCCGTCTGCACATCCGTTTCTTCTACAATGATATCCGTCATAGTAGTGTACTCCATGATACGAACATTTTCAAGAGAACGCACCTGTGCGAGCAGCTTACTCGTAATCTCTTTTCCGGTCACATCCTCATGGAACAGGATACGCGGTCTGGAGTGGGCGCCCTCTCTGGTAAATGCATAATCATCCAGAAAGTTTTCCTGCCCTTCCGTCTCCTGTTTATCCGGCTTTTCCGGTTTTTCCTGAGCCTCCGGCGCATCCTGTTCCCTGCCGCTGTCTCTCCGCTCAAACTTCACGCCATATCCGATCAGCTCCCTGATAATTTCCCTGGAGCTGCGGATCATAATGTCCACAGACTCTTTTCTGTTCTCATAATGCCCTGCCCGCATCGTATCTTCAAAATAGCTCTCATAGTCCGACTCATCTTTGAGCACACAGATTCCTCCCTGGGCAAGGAAAGAATCGCTGCTTTCGGCATCTTTCTTGGTAATAATAAGGATTTTCCTGTCCCGGGGCAGATTCAGGGCAGCAAAAAGACCTGCTGCACCGGTTCCCACGATCACTACATCCTCCTGCATTTCTCTCTCAGTTTCCATTTCCTCATTCCGCTTACTGTCCATTTTATCTCTCTTCTTTCTTCCTGTTGATCCGTTGCTGTTTCAGTCTTTCTTTTCCTGTTCAGCCTGCTTTGCCAGCTTCAACATTTCTTTTAAAGGTTTCTCCGATTTTTCCTGGAGTCCTTCATCCAGCGTCACTTCATTTTCTCCGGTTTTTAACACATGCAGGATTTTTTCCAGAGTGATCAGTTTCATATCCCCGCAGACCGGCACTGTATCGGTAAAATAAAACTTCTTGTCCGGATATCTCTTTTCAAGCTCAGCTATGACTCCGTTCTCTGTGCATATGATAAACTCGTCTGCGCTGCTCTCCCCTGCATACTTGATGATCCCGGATGTACTGCCCACATAATCTGACATTTCCAGAACCCTCTGCATGCATTCCGGATGGGTCAGCACTTCAGCATCCGGATGCTCCTTCTTTGCTTTTCTGATCTGGTCCGTCTGTATATTTTCATGGACCGGACAGAATCCTTCGTTGAATATAAAATGCTTCTCCGGCACCTGTTCCGCCACGAAATGCGCCAGATTCCGGTCCGGGATGAAGAAGATATTTCTGTTCGGAAGCGCTTTTACGATCTGTACCGCATTTGCCGATGTAACACAGACGTCAGAATATCTTTTTAATTCCGCCGTAGAATTGATGTAACATACAACTGCCACATCCTCATATTTCTCTCTTACCCGGCGGATCGTTTCCGGATCAGCCATGTGGGCCATGGCACAGTCCGCATGGATGTCCGGCATGAGCACTGTCTTGTCCGGATTGAGCACCTTGGCACTCTCCCCCATGAATGAAACACCGCAGAAAACGATCGTCTGCTCTTTCAATCCCACTGCCACTTTGCTGAGATAGAAAGAATCCCCTATGTAATCCGCGATCTCCTGCACCTCCGGTCTGACGTAATAATGAGCAAGTATTACCGCATTTTTCTCTTTTTTCAATTGTTCGATTTCTTCTCTGACTGTCATGTGTACACCCCTTTATCCAATATTACACATTATACCTCTTGATTTTACAGGTGACAAGACACATGAATTTACAAATATTTTACAAAAATCACACTCACTTTCGGCAATACATACAGAAAGGCCTGCCGCACCGGCCGAAATATCCCAGCCCGGTATGACAGACCCCATATAGACATTTTTATTCTCATTTCATTATTATTCAGAGCTATGCTTCTTTTACATATACCGCTCTCGTCCGTTCCCCGTCATCCACAATCTCCACATTCGGAAAGCTCTGGATGTACTGCTTAAACTGGGAGAACCCGTAATCCCGTACTTTGAAATCCCCGTACTTCATCCGGATCCGGTTTCCGAGGGAACTGAGCGCGATTCCGTATTTGCCGCCGCTTCTGATCTGCTGCAGGATATATTCCTCCAGCATCTCTTTCCGGCTCTTATCTTCATATAACGTCACCGAAACTTTTGTCCCTTCCTGGATCAGTTTCAGCTTCGGCAGCGTCTCCAGGAATTTCGACAGAAGGCTGTAGCCGTAACGCCGCACATCAAAATCCGGATACAGCTTGACCAGACGGCTCCCGACCTCGCCCAGGCCGGTCTCACGGTCGTCATTCTGGTTCTCTGTGATGATCTTGACCACAGCTTCTTCGACCTGTTCTTTGGATACTACGGTCCGTTTCTTCTGCTCTTTCCCGTGTACATGATGAACTGTGTTCTTTTCCTCTCTCTCATCCTTATCCATTGTACTGTCTTCAAGCAGCAGCTCAAGCTCTGTAAATATATCACAGGCCTTGCGGAACGGGGACGGCGTTTTGTCCTCCCCCATCCCGATCACCGTCTTACCGCTCTCGCGCAGACGGCTTGCCAGCCTGGTAAAATCACTGTCACTGGACACAAGGCAGAACCCTTCCAGATCGCTCGTATACAGCATGTCCATCGCATCGATGATCATAGCTGAATCCGTCGCATTTTTCCCATATGTGTAACTGAACTGCTGGATGGGTGTGATCGAATTCTGCAGAAGTTCCTCTTTCCAGCTTGCATTATTCGTCTTAGTCCAGTCACCGTAGATTCTCTTATATGTCACTTTCCCGTATTTTGAAAGCTCATCCAGGACCGGCTGGATATATTTTGCAGATACATTGTCCGCATCGATCAAGAGCGCGAATCGGTCTTCCATGTCATGTATTCCTCCCCCTGTATATTCTTCCACCGGAAACATCCATTCTCATAAATCATATAGCTGTGGGCAGAGCCCTCTTTGGGGATCGATACGGATCCCGGATTCAGATACCGGTATCTGTTCCCTCTCGTATCCGTAAGCTCCTCGCATGCCGGTATATGTGTATGCCCGTTCAGCAGGATATCGCCGTTCTTCATCGGCGGAAGGTGATTCGGATGATATACATGCCCGTGAGTGGCAAATATACTGATGGTCTCCATACAGTCACCTGTCCGCTCCGGTTCCGTTTCCCGGTCTTTTGTCCCTCCTGCCGGAAGCTCCAGGAAACAGTAATCCGCCATGACCGGAAATTCCAGTACCATCTGGTCTACTTCCGTATCGCAGTTTCCCCTCACACATAAAAGATGCGTTTTCATCGGATTGAGCATAGCGATCACCTCTTTGGGTGCATAGCCCTCCGGGAGATCATTTCTCGGTCCGTGATAAAGGATATCTCCCAGTATCAACAGCCTGTCTGCGCCTTCTCTTCGGTATGCTTCCAGCATCTGCCCGCAGTAAAATGCAGAGCCGTGAATGTCTGATGCGATCATTAATTTCATATTCTGATTGTCCTGCCTTTCCCTTTTTCAAGCCATTTCTATTCCCTATCTTAACACACCGGATTTTTCTTGTAAATCACCCCTTGACAACGGTGCTATACTGTAGGTGTAACAAAGAAATACACTTAACAACACCTATTTGTTAATACAAAGTTGAAGGCTGCTAAGCGTGATTCAGTGATTGGAGGAAAAGATAAA
>DWWO01000016.1 GCA_019119675.1 Candidatus Mediterraneibacter faecipullorum
GCCAGTTACTCCCTTTTACCAAAATTTAATATAAACGAATCTCCCCGATATGTCAACGCTTTTCACATTTTTTTTACTTTTGCCAGAAAATTTTGAACTGCCCGGTGCCCTTCATTGCCAGTTCGTCAGTATACATTATATCCCGGGATCCTGCGCTTTATCCTTCCAGATCCCCGCCGGGCGGCTTTTTTCAGAGAATTCTGTTCTCATGTTCTTAAAAATCCCGTTTCCGGAATGGTCTCTGTAAAAGATCCTGCCGGACTTTATCAGAGAAAGCAGAAAGGCTGCCGCTTTGACACGGCAGCCTGATCTTTTAGGATCTTGTTTATACGATTCCCTGTGCCTCCATTGCGTCAACGACTTTCTCGAATCCAGCAATGTTGGCTCCTACAACGTAGTTGCCCTTGAAGCCGTACTTCTCAGCGGCATTTGCTGCGTTGTGGCAGATATTTACCATGATGTCTTTCAGTTTCGCGTCAACTTCCTCGAAGGACCAGCTTAAGCGCTCGCTGTTCTGTGACATCTCCAGTGCAGATGTAGCAACACCGCCTGCGTTAGCAGCTTTTCCGGGAGCAAAGATCACGCCGTGCTGCTGCAGATACTCTGTAGCCTCGATCGTTGTAGGCATGTTCGCACCCTCTGCTACGACCTGGCATCCGTTCTCAACGAGCATCTTAGCGTCGTCAAGGAGCAGTTCGTTCTGTGTCGCACACGGAAGAGCAACGTCAACCTTAACAGACCATACGCCTCTTCCCTCATGATACTCTGAGTTCGGGCGGTATTTCTTGTACTCTGTCAGTCTTGCTCTGTTTACTTCTTTGATCTCTTTCAGAGCTGCAACGTCGATTCCTTCCGGATCATATACCCATCCGTTGGAGTCGCTTACTGTAACGACCTTAGCGCCCAGCTGCTGTGCCTTCTCTGTAGCGTAGATCGCAACATTTCCTGAACCGGATACTGCAACAGTCTTTCCTGCCAGTTCCATTCCGTTCATCTTCATCAGCTCGTCTGTGAAGTACAGGAGTCCGTATCCTGTAGCCTCTGTACGTGCCAGTGATCCGCCGTAGGAAAGTCCCTTTCCTGTGAGTACGCCTTCATACACACCGCGGATTCTCTTATACTGTCCGAACAGATAACCGATCTCTCTTGCGCCTGTTCCGATATCTCCTGCCGGAACGTCTGTGTCAGCGCCGATATGTTTGCAGAGCTCTGTCATGAAGCTCTGGCAGAATGCCATGATCTCTCTGTCGGATTTGCCCTTCGGGTCGAAGTCAGAACCACCTTTTCCTCCGCCGATCGGGAGTCCTGTCAGTGAGTTCTTGAACACCTGCTCAAATCCGAGGAATTTGATGATACCAAGATTTACGGACGGGTGAAGACGAAGTCCTCCCTTGTAAGGTCCGATCGCACTGTTGAACTGTACGCGGTATCCTGTGTTTACATGAGCCTGTCCGTTGTCGTCAACCCACGGCACGCGGAACTTAATCTGTCTCTCAGGCTCTGTCAGTCTCTCAAGAAGAGCTTCTTTGCGGTACTTCTCCTCATTGGCCTCGATCACCGGGCGGAGAGACTCAAGTACTTCTTTGACAGCCTGATGGAATTCCGGCTCAGCCGGGTTCTTTTTCACGACTAAATCAATTACTTCATCAACGTATGACATCTCAAACTACCTCCTAAGTTAAAAATAAGCGGGTAGATATTCTGCCCGCTCTCTCGACATCATTGTCTACTCGTCTATTTTAAAAGGAAAATGAAGTAATGTCAATCAAAAGTTTCATTATTTCACAGTTTTAGCACTTTATTTTGTTAAATTTGCATGAAAGTTCATTCCGGAATTGCAGATCCGGCAGATTCAGTATCTGTTTTCTGTCTGTATAAACACACGCCGGAAATCCCGGAACTGATCCTCGTTCTGCGGTGTCATGGTCATCCGCTGATAAAAGTAAAGCAGGATACCGTCTCCGGTATCCTGCCTGTCTGCACATATTAGTTATATTTACGTTTTCTAGCAGCTTCAGATTTTTTCTTACGTCTTACGCTTGGCTTTTCATAGTGTTCTCTCTTGCGGATTTCCTGCTGAATGCCAGCTTTAGCGCAGTTTCTTTTGAATCTGCGTAAAGCGCTGTCTAACGTCTCGTTTTCTTTAACGATTACATTTGACATAGTCTCACACCTTACCTCCCCTCCAGCCTTGTATTGTGCATAATACGACTGTTCGGGTATTTTTATTGCACTACCAAAGATTATATCATATTTTTCTTTCCCGTCAACCGTTTTCAGCCAAAAACTCTGAAAACGTTGTAAATGCGCTGTTTCGAAGACGCTGTACAGGTTATTTGATCTGCGATTCAAGCACTTCCGCCGCTTTCGCAAGGGCGTCCGGAATTCCGGCCGGATTTTTACCTCCCGCCTGAGCCATGTTCGGGCGTCCGCCGCCACCGCCGCCGACGCATCCCGCGATTGCTTTCACAAGATTTCCGGCATGTGCGCCCTGTTTCATTGCACCGTCTGTAGCGGTTACCATCAGGCTTACTTTTCCATCGTTTGCAGACGCGAGCACAACAACGCCGTCTCCCAGTTTAGCCTTAAACTGGTCGCCGAGATCGCGAAGGCCGTTCATGTCGATACCGTCAAGCCGGGCAGCAAGCAGTTTTACGCCTTTGATCTCTGTCACCTGATCCATAACATCTCCGGCAGCTTCCTGCGCCATTTTGCTCTTCAGGCTTTCTACTTCTCCGTGAAGTGCTTTATTCTCTGCCATCAGATGGGTGATCTTGTCTGCCAGATTCTCCGGAGTTGCTTTCACAAGATGCGCTGCATTCTTTAATGTTTCTTCGATCTGTGCGTAATACTTCATCAGTCCGTCGGAAGTCAGGGCTTCGATACGGCGGACACCTGCAGCTACGCCGGTCTCGGAGATGATCTTAAACGCCATGATCTCAGAGGTGTTCTTCACATGAGTACCTCCGCAGAATTCTATCGAGAAGTCGCTCATATTTACTACGCGTACGATATCGCCGTACTTCTCTCCGAAGAGTGCCTGTGCCCCCGTTTTCTTCGCCTCTTCCATCGGCATATTCTTCACGATGACATCAAGTCCTTTTGAAATCTGTTCGTTAACGATATCTTCTACTTTCTTAAGTTCTTCTGCTGTCATCGCCGAGAAATGAGTAAAATCGAATCTCAGTCTGTCTTCATTTACACTGGAACCTGCCTGCTCGACATGTGTGCCGAGTACGGTGCGCAGTGCTTTCTGGAGAAGATGTGTCGCGCTGTGGTTCCTTGCGGAGAGAGCACGTTTCTTTGCGTCTACTTCAAGTGTTACTTTATCTCCTGATTTGATCATGCCTTTTGTCATGACACCGATATGACCGATCTTACCACCCAGAAGTTTTACAGTATCTTCTACTCTGAACTCACCCTCTACAGTGCGGATATATCCTGTGTCAGCTTCCTGACCGCCGCTCGTGGCATAAAACGGTGTCTCCTGTACGAAGATCGTACCTTTCTGGCCCTCGGAAAGCGCCTCGACTATCTCATCTTCTGTTGTGAGCACCGTCACATCGGATTCGTATGTCAGATTGTCATAGCCGACAAATGTGCTTGTTACGCTCGGATCGATAGACTCGTATACCGTTACATCTGCACCCATGTAGTTTGTCACTTCGCGGGCGTCACGCGCTTTCTTTCTCTGGATCTCCATGCATGCATGGAATCCTTCTTCATCCACATCCAGGTCTTTCTCTTCCAGGATCTCTTTTGTCAGATCCAGAGGAAATCCGTATGTGTCATAGAGACGGAATGCATCTTCACCGTTCAGAGTCTTTATGCTTTTCGCTTCCATATCAGCTATCATATCTGACAAGATTCCGAGCCCCTGATCGATCGTCTTGTTAAACTGTTCTTCTTCTTTGGAGATGACTTTGAGAATAAACTCTCTCTTCTCCTCCAGTTCCGGATATCCGTCTTTCGAACCTGCGATCACACTCTCGGCCAGCTCCGGCAGGAAACCCTTGTGTATACCGAGCAGCCTTCCGTGGCGGCATGCCCTTCTCAGAAGACGGCGGAGCACATAGCCGCGTCCTTCGTTGGACGGCATGATTCCGTCAGAGATCATAAATGTTACGGAACGGATGTGGTCTGTGATAACACGGATAGACACATCATCTTTATACTCTTTTCCGTACTCTTTTTCTGCAAGACGGCAGACATGATCTCTCAGAGCCTTGATCGTATCAACATCGAAGATGGAGTCTACATCCTGTACGACACTTGCGAGACGCTCAAGTCCCATTCCGGTATCGATATTTTTCTGCTCCAGCTCGGAGTAGTGCCCCTCACCGTCATTGTCAAACTGGGTGAACACGTCATTCCAGATCTCCATATAGCGGTCACAGTCACAGCCTACCGTACAGTCCGGTTTGCCGCATCCATATTTCTCGCCCCTGTCATAGTATACTTCCGAACATGGACCGCACGGACCCGAGCCATGCTCCCAGAAGTTATCTTCTTTTCCAAATTTGAAGATCCTCTCCGCAGGGATACCCATTTTCTTATTCCAGATTTCAAACGCCTCGTCGTCGTCCACATAGACAGACGGATACAGACGGTCAGGGTCCAGTCCCACTACATCCGTCAGAAATTCCCATGTCCACTGGATAGCCTCTTCTTTAAAGTAGTCTCCGAAGGAGAAGTTCCCAAGCATCTCAAAGAACGTGCCATGACGGGCAGTCTTTCCGACATTCTCGATATCTCCTGTGCGGATACACTTCTGGCAGGTAGTGACCCGTTTTCTCGGCGGGATCTCCTGTCCTGTAAAATATGGTTTTAAAGGTGCCATACCTGAATTGATGAGCAGTAAGCTCTTGTCATTGTGGGGCACCAGAGAAAAGCTCTTCATGGCAAGATGTCCCTTGCTCTCAAAGAACTCCAGAAACATTTTTCTCAGCTCGTTTACTCCATATGGCTGCATGACTATAATCCTCCTCTTTCGCTCAAAAAGCCTGTTTTATAATATATCACAGCAGGATATATTTGTAAAGATTTGTAAAGCGGACGCCTGTTTAAGCGTCCGCTCTGCCATTAACGTTATTATTTACATTTGGATTTATCTGTGCATTGAGAAGGAATCTTCGTCATAATTGCTCAGATTTTTGTAAATACCTCTGTCATCTGCCTCTTTGATCAGGGCATCTCTGGATTTCTTCGCCATCATCTGATCTTTGAAAGAGCTCGGTCCGCCGACACATCCGCCGTCACACGCCATACCTTCGATGAAGTCTTCCGGCAGTCTTCCCACTTTCATGAGCAGGAGTGCCTTCTTACATTCTGCTGCTCCGTTTGCCTTGTATACTTTTACATCGATATCGTTGCCTGACTCTTTCAGGCTCTGCTGGACTGCTGCTGCAACACCGCCTGAATTTCCGAATCTCTTTCCAAATACAGAAGCTTCCTGATATGTATTTTCTACCGGCTCTAAAGCCACGCCCTTTGCACGCATCATCGCACGGATTTCGCTGTATGTCATGGCATAATCTGCGTTGCCTTCGATTTTCTGGTCAACGATCTCTGATTTCTTTGCCAGACAGGGACCGATAAATACGGTCACAGCTTCCGGGTCTTTTGCCTTGATCATACGTGAGACACCGCACATCGGAGATACTGTCGTAGAAACTGCATCGTTCAGCTCCGGATAATGTTTGCGGACCATATTGACAAATCCCGGACAGCAGGAAGTAACTTTCTTCTTGCCTTCCTGATATGCTTCACGCCACTCTTCCGCCTCGTATTTTGCAGTCAGGTCACCGCCCAGGCCCACTTCAACAAACTCTGTAAAGCCAAGCTCTTTCATGGCTTTTCTCCAGCTTGCCATGGTAATGTCCGGACCAAACTGGCCTTCAGTAGCAGGTGCGAGCATTGCATACACATGTTTTCCTGCATTGATAGCATTGATAACATCCACGATCCATGTCTTGGATCCGATCGCGCCAAACGGACAGCTGTGGATACATTTTCCGCAGCGGATACATTTTTCTTCATCGATCACGGAAATACCATACTCATCATAGGAAATTGCGTCTACAGGGCAGCTGAACTTGCAGGGCCTCTGCAGATGGGCAATGGCATTATACGGACAGGCATCAGCACATTTTCCGCATTCTTTACATTTGGACGGATCAATATGCGAACGGTGGCGGCCTGCCTCGATCGCACCGAATTTACAAGCATTGATACATGCTTTTCCAAGGCAATTCTGGCAGTTTTCTGTCACTGTATAACTTGAGATCGGGCAGTCCTCGCATGCCGAGCTGATGACCTGAATAATATTACCGTCATCCTCTGTCCCCGGCGCTTTACCTTCCGCAAGACGTACTCTCTGGCGGATGATCTCTCTTTCTTTGTAAATACAGCAGCGGAACTGCGGTGTCGGTCCCGGGATCAGCTTAAACGGGATATCATCCTTGCGCTCTTCCAGTTCTCCGGCAAAAGCCAGACGCGCAACCTCTTCCAAAACTGCATGTTTGATTTTGATTACATTTGCATCTGCGTACCTCAAAACTCTTTTCCTCCATAACGATAATCTTTTTCAGTTACAAAGCACGGTAACCCCTTACTTTCCTTTCACTAATATATCATGTAGAGCCGATTTTTCATAGTGATTTTTTTAACAAGCCTGTACTAATTGAGATACAATCGTGTTACTGTTCACATGAGGGTGGCGGACAGGTGTAAACTGCCTCTGCTGATATTCAGCCGGCAAACAGTTCCTGCGCATATCGGACAGACTGCATTGCATCTTTGCCGTAAAAGTCGGCCCCTATCATATCGGCATATTCCTGATTAAGTACAGCTCCTCCGACCATCACCTTACATTGCGGTGCCTGTTCCCGGAGCATATGTATCGTTTCTTCCATGCTCACGACAGTAGTCGTCATCAGTGCACTGAGCCCTACCAGCTTCACATTCTTATCAAGCACCATATCTACGATCTGTTCCGGAGCAACATCTTTGCCCAGATCGATCACGTCAAAGCTGTAATTCTCAAGAAGTACTTTCACGATATTTTTTCCGATATCATGGATATCACCTTTTACGGTGGCAAGGATAATTGTTCCGATCTTTTCCTGCACTTCTCCGCATTTATCCATTTTATCTTTCAGGATCGCGAAAGCGCTTTTGGCCGCCTCGGCACTCATAAGAAGCTGCGGGAGAAAGATTGTCCCCGCTTCAAATCCGTCACCCACATGGTTCAACGCCGGAATGAGTTCCGTATTAATGATCCCGAGCGGCTCCTGTGTCTCAGAGAGTTCTGCCGTGATCAGGGCAGCGTCTTCCTTAAGTCCTTTTTCGATAGATTCTCTCAGACCGACTGCTGTTTTCATTCCGTTTTCGGAAAGAGCAGCATTGGCTGTCTGTGCATTACTGTAATGATCAATATACGATTCACAGTTTGCATCCAGCCCCATCAAAGCATGATACGCATACCACGCCTTCATCATGTCCTCTGATGACGGGTTGATGATCCCTGCACTCAGCCCGTTCATCATTGCCATCGTATAGAATGCAGCGTTTACAACAGGGCGTGCCGGAAGACCGAAAGAGATATTGGATACTCCGAGTACAGTATTAACATCCAGTTCATCCCTCAGGCGCCGGAGTGTCTCGAGAGTCACTTTTGCTCCGTCCGGTTCCGAACTTATCGTCATTGCCAGTGCGTCGATCACAATATCTTTTTTCTTAATTCCGTATTTTACCGCTTCAGAGATGATCCGTTCAGCGATGCGGACACGCCCCTCTGCATCCCCGGGAATTCCCGTTTCATCCAGCGTCAGCCCGATGACAACGCCCCCGTATTTCCGGATCAGGGGAAACACTTTATCCATGGATTCCTGCTTGCCGCTGACGGAATTGACCATAGCCTTACCATTATAGATTCGCAGCGCCGCCTCCATTGCAGCAGCATCCACCGTATCGATCTGAAGAGGCAGATTAACGACACTCTGCAATGCCTGCACGGTTTCTTTCATCATAGATATTTCATCAATATCTGGCAGGCCTACATTAACATCAAGGATATGGGCTCCGTTGTCCTGCTGGGCAATCCCCTCACGCAGGATGTACTCAAGGTCATGATCCTTCAGCGCCTGTTTGAATTTTTTCTTTCCGGTCGGATTGATTCGTTCTCCAATGATCTTTGAACCTTTTCCGAGAAAGACGCTCTGTCCGTAGGAAGATACGATCGTATCGTTTTTTTCGGATGGCGGAATGATGTCCAGCCTTCTGCAGAAGTTTGTCATAACCTGTATATGATCCGGAGTAGTCCCGCAGCACCCGCCGATCACACATGCCCCCATTGAAACGATCTTCCCCATATATCCGGCAAATTCTTCCGGTGACACATCATAGTAAGTATGTCCGTCTCTTTGCTTCGGGAGCCCGGCATTTGGTTTAACGATCACGGGTAGAGAAGAATATTTTATATACTCTTCGACCACAGGAAGCATCTGTTCCGGTCCCATCCCGCAGTTAATGCCCAGAGCATCCACCCTGAGTCCTTCAAGAAGAGCGATAACAGAAGGAACATCCGCACCAGTAAGCAGTTTCCTGCGCTCATCGAAGATGGCGGTGGCAAATACAGGAAGTGAAGTATTCTCTTTTGCCGCCAGGACAGCTGCTTTCAGCTCATAGGTATCACTCATGGTCTCTATATGGATCAGGTCGGCCCCGGCCTCTTCTCCCCAGACCATTACTTCCCTGAAAGCCTCGTAAGCGGTTTCAAAATCCAGGTCACCCATAGGTTTTAACAGTTTCCCTGTAGGCCCGATGTCAAGAGCTGTATATACGGTGCGTTTTCTACCTGCTGTGCCGGAACGGTCAGATGATACTGTATCGGCTTCAGCAGCAGCTTTCTTAGCAAGATCTACTGCTGTTTTTACGATTTCTTCGAGTGAGCATCCTTCCGCATGAAATTTCAGTGCATTGGCCCCGAATGTATTGGTAAGCACAATGTCGCTTCCGGCTTCAATATATCTTTTATGTATTTCTTTGATCACTTCCGGCCGGGATATATTCCACGTTTCCGGGAGTTCACCCGGAGCCAGCCCTTTCTCCTGCAGAAGTGTACCCATTCCCCCGTCAAAGAAAAGCAATTCTTTACCTAATCTGTCTGTGATCATATGTAGTCCTTTCTCATCTTGTCATTAATTTGTATATTTATGCTGAATTTCAGCATTCTATCTGCGGTACCCGCAATCGGTCTTGTCACACGCCTCACATCCGGCAACGGGACATCTCTCTTTCACCGGGCTTATGCCGATCAATGCCGTAACAGATTTGGATGGAGTCATCATATAACTGTCCGTCATTGTGAGTCCGATCGTTTTTGCGCAGTCCAGAATCTGCATAAGCGGTTTCTGGTAATGAATATCAAAATCTCCGTATCCCGGGCTGAAACGCGGTCTGAGGTACAGGCCGTCTTTTTCCAGCTCCTCTCCGAGCTCCGTCTGTTTTTCATCACAGAATTCTTCGAGGAGTGTGGCCGCGCATGCCTGCTGGATCACGGCACGGCTCATATCCGTAAGCGAGGTCCTCCGGATCAGCTGATCCACCCCCGGGCCGAGAGTCGCACCGAAAAGTACGGCTTTGATACAGCCTTTCAGATTCCTCGAAAGGCTGCGGCTCTCGATTGAAATATTTCCTATCATTATCCTGCCGTCCGTAATCTGTGCTATATCAAAAATGCGGCAGATGGATTTGGGCCCCGATGCATTTTCCACATCAGAAAATGCGTCTTTGATCATCATACGGGTCCTCTCATCTGCCGTATTTCTTCCATATCCCAGATAACGGACGGCTTCTTTCATCCGTCTGTCTGTCATTTAAATCTCCTAAGCTTTAATGATATCTGATAAATTGTTTATGATCGCCGCAGCTACATCGGGTCTGTTCATCGAATAAATATGTATGTTTTTTACACCATTGGCGAGCAGATCGATGATCTGATCCGTTGCATATGCGATTCCTGCCTGTTTCATAGCTGCCGGTGAACTGCCGAATCGATCCAGGATCGCCAGAAACCGGCGCGGAAAGACCGTACCTGAGAGCTCCTGGCTCTTCTTCATCTGGGCAGCGCTTGTGATCGGCATGATACCCGGAAGGACAGGAACAGTGATTCCCGCCTCTCTGATCCTGTAAAGGAAATTATAATGGATATCATTATCAAAAAACATCTGAGTCGTAAGGAAGTCTACCCCGCTGTCGACTTTCTGCTTCAGATAACGGATATCATCTGTCTTGTGTTCATTCTCTACATGCCCTTCGGGATAACATGCGGCCCCGACACAGAAGTCACCATGCTTTCTGATTTCTTCTACGAGTTCATAAGCATATCTGAACCGGTCTGCATCCGGGAATGTCATGCCTTCCGGGATATCCCCGCGCAGCGCAAGGATATTTTCGATACCGAGTTCTTTGAGCCTGCCGATCACCAGCCTTACTTCCTCCTTTGTCGAGGAGGCACACGTCAGATGGGCAAGACTTAATAAATGCAGGTCATCTTTGATGTGTGAAGCAATTTTTGCAGTATTTTTGCTGGTGCCTCCCCCGGCGCCGTAAGTCACACTGATAAATGCCGGATCCAGTGTGGCAATCTCATCAACGGCACGGATCACCTTATCGTAATCCTCATCTTTCTTGGGCGGAAACACTTCAAAGGATATGTGTATCCTGTCTTCATTCAATCTGTCAATTATTTTCATCAGGCCTGAATGCTCCTGTTTTCCTGTGAAGCCTACTCGCCGATCAGACTTTTGTAGAGCTCCTCATACTGTCCTGCTGAGTTCTTCCATGAGAAATCCTGACTCATGGCACGCTCAATGATCTTGTTCCAGTCGCGTTTTTTATCGTAGTAAATTCTTTCTGCATAGCGTACCGTATTCAGCATCTCATGTGCATTATAATTGCAGAAGCTGAAACCGGTGCCGGTCTTTTCATATTCATTATACGGCTCAACCGTATCTTTAAGTCCGCCTGTCTCACGAACGATCGGGATTGTTCCGTAGCGGAGGCTCATAAGCTGGCTCAGTCCGCATGGCTCAAAGAGCGAAGGCATCAGGAACGTGTCGCACGACGCATAAATCCTGTGTGAGAGTTCGTCGGAATAATAAATATTTGCCGAAACACGGCCGGAATACTTCCATGCAAAGTGGCGGAACATGTTTTCATATTTTACATCGCCTGTACCGAGCACTACGATCTGTACTGCGTCCTGGCACAGCTCATCCATAATATAGTCGACCAGATCGAATCCTTTCTGATCTGTCAGGCGGGATACCATACCGATCATCATTACTTTCGGATCTTTCTCCAGTCCGAGTTCTTCCTGAAGAGATGTCTTGTTGATCGGTTTGTTCTTTCTGAAATCATCGATCGTAAAGTTCTTTGCGATACGGTTGTCAGTCGCAGGATTCCAGTCGTCGTAATCAAGTCCGTTCACGATACCGCACAGATCACCGGATCTGGCAGACATGAGCCCGTCAAGTCCTTCTCCGTAGAACGGAGTTTTGATCTCCTCTGCATAACTGCTGCTGACTGTCGTTACTTTATCAGCATATACAAGGCCTCCTTTTAACAGGTTGGCATCTTTGTAAGCTTCCATCTTATCCGGTACAAAGTAATACTCCGGAAGTCCTGTGATACCTCTGACTGTCTTTGTATCCCATACACCCTGGAATTTCAGGTTATGTATTGTCATGATCGTCTTGATCCCGCGGTAATATTCACCCAGATATCTGAAGTTATCAAGATAAACAGGGATCAGTCCCGTCTGCCAGTCGTGGCAGTGGATGAGATCCGGCCGGAATCCGATCACCGGCAGTATACTCAGAACGGCCTTTGAGAAGAAAGCAAATTTCTCGATCCCCCACTTCGGATCACCGTCGTACGGTGCAAATCCGCTGAAATAATGTTCATTATCAATAAAGTAGAACGTAATGTCATTGAGTACAGTCTTCAGTACGCCTACATACTGATCCTGGCCTGCTATATCCATGTAGAAATGTGTGACATATTCCATCCGGTCTTTCCATTCCTGTTTCATACAGGTATATTTAGGCATCACTACACGGACATCATACTTCGATTTGTCAAATTCTTTCGGGAGCGAGCCGACAACATCGGCAAGTCCTCCTGTCTTGATAAACGGGACACACTCTGATGCAGCAAACAAAATGTTCTTCATATTACGATCCTCCATTTTCTGCCTTTCCTCGCCGCAAAAGGCATCTTATCACTTGCTATTATACTCCATTCCCTGTATATTGCAAAGGATTTTATCAGCTTTTGTGACGATATTCCAGCTGGATCGTATCCGCGATCAGTGCAATGAATTCAGAGTTTGTCGGTTTTCCCTTTCCTGTGCTTACCGTGTATCCGAACAGTTGGTCCAGTGTGTCAAGTTTCCCTCTGCTCCAGGCCACCTCGATGGCATGCCGTATGGCCCGTTCCACACGGCTGGAAGTTGTCTGATACTTCTTTGCCACCGTAGGATAGAGTATCTTTGTTATTGCATTTAAGACATCCATGTCATTTACTGCCATTATGATGGCGTCACGCAGATAATGGTATCCTTTTATATGAGCAGGGATTCCTATCTCATGGAGCATATTTGTGACACGGCTCTCCAGATTCTCTGTTTTCAGAGTATTATCTGTCGTAATATCGTCATTCTTCCTTTCCGTATTTCTTGACAGATTTCTTATGGATTTTATCCGTTCAAGCAGCATCCTGTTGTTGAACGGTTTCATAATATAGTAATTTGCGCCTTTGTCAAATGCGTCTTCTGTGATCTTTTCCTGACCGACCGCTGTGATCACAATAAAATACGGATGTTTACTGACAGAGTTGTCCTGTCCCACTTTCTCCATGACGGTCAGTCCGTCCATTTTCGGCATGATCAGATCGAGAAGAACAACATCCGGTTTCCTGTCCTTGATGATCTGACACATTTCCTCGCCGTTTTTGGCCTTTCCGACCAGATCCAGCTCTTTGTCCGTGCTGATGATCTCGTCAAGAACATCCAGTATTTTCTGGTTATCATCAGCGATGGCCACACGCAAATGCTCCATTTTCTCCTCTCCTTTAGAACCGAGCACCTTCCTTAAAACGCCACTCGCTTATTATATCCGCGCAAAAATGCAGAATCAAGAATATTTTGTAGCACTAATTCGACACTATTTTCGACGAGTCAGACGATTCGACCTGGTTCAGCATATTTTCAATAAATATGCCATATCCCATTGTCGAATCCTGCACGAACACATGTGTCACCGCTCCGATCAGTTTCCCGTTCTGTATGATCGGGCTACCGCTCATTCCCTGGATGATACCTCCTGTTTTTTCGAGCAATTCCGGATCTGTAACCTGTATCACGAGTCCTTTATTGATCTCGGATGATGTCATGTCGATATCTGTCACCCTGATATCATATTCTTTTATTTCATTGTCGATATAACAGCGGATTTTAGCATCGCCGATTTCAATCTCCTCTTTTGACGCCGTTTCAATGGGGATCTGCTCATCAAAAAGATCATCAATCTTATCAATACTTCCATAAATTCCGGCTTCGGTATTTTTGTCGATGGTACCAAGAATATTATATTTATTATATACGATGATCCCTTCCATTGTTCCCGGAGAACCGCTGTAACCTTTAGTGATATCCTGTATGCTTGTCCGGTATACCCTCCCGTTATCGATCGTCATGAGCATATTCGTATCCGTATCACTGATCCCGTGTCCGAGAGCTCCAAATCTGCTCTGCTCCGTCAGAAACGTGATCGTGCCAAGCCCCTGTACATTGTCTCGCACCCAGATCCCAAGTTTATATTCTCCTGTTTCACATTCAACAGGGCTGATCGTCCTGTCCAGCATATCTTCACCCCTGCGCAGTGTGAGGACAACATCGCCGCCGTCGATCTGGCCGACCGCGCTGAGAAGGTCTGCCTTTCCTGAAATCTCACGATGATTCACTGCAGTAATATAATCACCGGATTCAACTACGTCCGCTGCAGGCTCATAATCTTTCCCGTCGATCCCCTCTATCTCCTCTGTATTCAACACCAAGACACCGTCTGTTTCCATGTAAATACCCACGGGCATTCCTCCGAGGAGAACTGTATCATTTCCGGCTGATGATGTGCTTGCCTCTGTCTGCCAGAGCGCCTTTTCTTCCTGCAGTGTCTGTATCTGATTCCATACAACAACGCCGGAAAGAAACAGAAAAGCCCAAAGTGCCTTTTGGCACTTCCGGTGATTCAGCCTTAATGCCATATTTTCACACCCTTTCCTGACCTGATGTATATGCAAAGCGCGTCTGCATACCTGATCGCGCGATACTTCGCTCAGCTCACGGCACAAATCAGACGTATCGCGCAAATCGCAAAAAAAGAAACGGATACTCATTGCCGTATCCGTTTCTATTATGTGTGTTTTTTTCTGTTTTCACACTGGTATTATCTTTCACCCATTGCCAGTTCTTTCATTTCTTTTGCACTTTTCAAAATGGAGTCTGTTACTTTTGATCCTCCAAGTATCCTGGCCAGTTCTCTTACGGAAGAATCCTGATCCAGCCGTTCGATCCTCGTTTTTACAGAATTATCTTCTGCATTTTTTTCAATCAAAAAGTGGACGTCCGCGGCAGCAGCGATCTGTGGCAGATGGGTGATACATATAACCTGGCGGCTCTTACCGATCAGGTGAAGCTTTTCTCCGACTTTATCGGCCGTAATGCCGGATATTCCTGCATCGATCTCATCGAAGATCAATGTGGGCGTATCTTCCTCGTCGGCCAGCACCGTCTTGATCGCGAGCATGATTCTGGAGAGTTCACCGCCTGACGCAATATCGGCCAGCGGCCGGAGCGGTTCTCCCGGATTCAGCGCGATATAGAATTCAGCCTCATCCCGTCCGTTTGCACTGCATCGGCCGGTATCTACAAGACGGATTTCAAGTCTCGTGTCCATGAAATTCAATTCCTGCATCTGCTTTTTGATTTCTTCGGAAAAGATACCGGCATACTGTGCACGTATCCCATGAAGAGTTTCCGACACTTCATCTGTCTCTGCCTTCGCTTCCTTTAATTTTGCTTCCAGCTCCTGCATAAAAGTGTCATAATCATTCAGCTCTTCTATTCTCTGTTTTTTTCTCTCACAGTATGCAAGGATATCACTTACTGTTTTACCATATTTTGCTTTCAGATGATTGATCAGGTTCAGTCTTTCTTCGGTCTCATTGAACTCTTCTTCGGAGAATTCAAATCTTTTGGCATATTCAGAGAGTTCGCGGTTAAAATCATTGAGAAGGCTGTCTGCATCCAGAAGCTGGCTGTAAAGCTGTGAGGCACTGTCATCAAAGTCCGAGATTTCCTGGAAAGCCCGGATTGCCCGGCTTAAGCAGTCGCTGGCATTTGCAGACGAGTCCTCAGCTGTATACTGATAAGTCCCGGCGATGGCTTCTGTAACTTTCCTGCTCTCGGTCATCCGGCGGTAAAGCTGTTCCAGCTCGTCATCTTCCCCTTCTGTCAGAGTGGCTTCTTCGATCTCATTCACCTCAAATTCAGCAAGAGAAAGCTCCCTTCTTTTGCTCTCATCGTCAAGAGATGCCTCTTCCAGCTGTCTTTTGAGCTTCTGATATGTATGATAGACTTCTGCCATACGTTCTTTTACAGGATCTATCTCTTTTCCTGAAAACAGATCCAAAAGCGCAAGATGATTTTTGCGGTTCAGGAGAGTCTGGTTGTCATGCTGACCGTGAATATCGATCAGAAGGGAAGCCGCCTCTCTGAGAGTCCCCATGCTGACAGTTTCTCCATTGATCCTGCTGATACTTCGCCCTTCCATGAGCCTGCGGCTCAGAGTGATCATATCATCCTCCGGAACGATATCCATTGACTTTAATTTATCCCGTATTCTGCCATCCTCGACCGTAAATGTAAGTTCGACAAGACCGCTTGATGCTCCGTTCCTGAGCATGTCCGCACTGTATCTTCCGCCAAGCGCCAGACCGACCGATCCCATAAGGATAGATTTGCCGGCTCCTGTCTCTCCGGTGAGTATGTTAAGGCCCGGACCGAAATCCACTTCTGTCTCATCGATCAATGCAAGATTTTTTACATGAAGATTCTGTAGCATAATTTATTCCTGTACTCCTTTTGAAACGATCCTGCGGATCTTTTCCATAACAATTGATGTATCTTCTGCGGTACGTATCGCGCACATGATCGTATCGTCGCCTGCAATGCATCCGACGACTTCATGCCACTTCATAGCATCTACAGCAGCCGCAACTGCCATTGCCATTCCGGATACGGTCTTGATGACAAGGATATTCTGTGCCTTGTCCATTGAGACATAGCCGTCTCGCAGTACCCGGATGTATTTTTCATTCATTTCAGGCTCTTCCTGTCTGTGAATGACATATTTCTGCCTGCCGCCGCTGACGGAAATTTTTGTCAGCTTCAGGTCGCGGATATCTCTGGAGACAGTTGCCTGTGTCACTTTGAAGCCTGCATTATTAAGATATTCTGCCAGTTCTTCCTGTGTCTCGATATCATACTGGCTGATCAGTTCAATGATTTTTGCATGTCGGCTGACTTTCATCTTTCTCTAATTTCCTTTCATTTTTCTGCGCATCGTTATCATGAAGCTCTCGCGGCTGAGCCTGATGAGCCTTGCTGTCTGTTCTGCTTTTCTGATGCAGACTTTCTCGCCTGTTACAAGCGTTGTCTGCTCTGCCCCGTCAAAGCAGAGTGAGACCTGCTCCTGTCTGCCATAACGTCCTTCACATATTTCAACCTCGATCGTATCTCCGGCTGAAAGAACCACACTGCTGGTGTTGAGTGCGTGGGAGCAGATCGGAGTGACCACGATCAGCTCAGCCGTCGGTTCAACCACCGGCCCTCCGGCAGAAAGGTTATAACCTGTACTGCCTGTAGGAGTGGAGAGGATCACGCCGTCTGCATGATAGGTATTGAGAAGTGTACCGTTTACATAAATGTTAAAGCTGACGATCCTTACTTTTCCCTCTCTTGCAAGCACGATGTCATTCATGGCAATATCTGTCCGTGAACCGCGGAAAGATCCCTCCAGCATCATACGTTCTTCAATATCAGGCTCCCCGTCAAAAAGCCGTTCCAGAGCCGGTTTGAAATCTTTGAGTTCTACGTCTGTCAGATAACCCAGTGTCCCCAGATTGATACCCAGAAGCGGAAGCGTGTTTTCGCCCAGGTCCCTGACTGCACGGATCAGCGTACCGTCTCCTCCGAGTACGAGGCCGCACCGTGCATCCGAAGGAACAGTTCCGGGGATAATATGTCCTTCGCTGTCTTTTTCCGACACATAACATTTTTTTCCGTTGTTTTCTATATATTGCCTGATCTCGTTTGTGATCGCAAAATCCGGATCTTTCAATTTATTCGTAATAATATAAAAGCCGTCCATCCTATACCTCTTGTAGTTTATTTTGCCAGTGTATCAAATGCTTTTCCTACGACTGTATCCGGGTCGATCCCATGGTTTGTCCCTGTTTCCTCTGTGCATTTTCTGAGATGGATCAGATACTCGATATTTCCCTCCGGCCCTTTGATCGGCGAAAAGTCAAGGGCGCATAGGTCAAATCCGATAGACATGGCATAATCCATTACTTTCCGGATCACTTCCAGATGTGTGCTCTTCTCCCGCACAACACCTTTCTTACCTACTTTCTCCCTGCCTGCCTCAAACTGGGGTTTGATCAGCGCCACGATTTCTCCATTGTCTCTCAGATAATCACGGATCGGCGTCAGTACCTTTGTCAGCGAAATAAAAGAGACGTCGATGGAAGAAAAGTCGACGGGTTCCCCGATGTCATCCGGCGTGACGTAACGGATATTTGTCTTTTCCATACAGACGACCCTCGGGTCGTTCCTCAGTTTCCAGTCCAGCTGGCCGCGGCCTACATCGATAGCAAATACTTTCCTGGCACCGTTTTGCAGCATACAGTCTGTAAATCCTCCGGTCGAAGATCCAACATCAGTACATACTTTATCCTTAACATCCACATCGAAATTTGTCAGGGCTTTCTCAAGTTTGAGGCCTCCGCGGCTCACATAAGGAAGAGCATGCCCCCGAACTTCAATAGTTACTTCCGGAGCGAATGTGCTGCCTGCCTTGTCTTCTCTCTGACCGTCAACAAACACATTTCCCGACATGATGACAGCTTTTGCTTTCTCGCGTGATTCCGCCAGATTTCTCTTTACAAGTAATACATCCAAACGTTCTTTCATATTATCTGTCCTTTATCATCAAATAGTCAGAGACCGCCTGCTTTACGATCGTATCACAGTCCAGGCCGACCTCTTTTCTGAGGATTTCTACATTTCCATGTTCAACATAATCATCTGAGATTCCGATATTGCGGACATGTACATCCAGTTTTGCAGAAGACACATAATCCAGCACCTGTTCGCCGAACCCGCCTGTCAGTACATTTTCCTCGATCGTCACAAACAGACAGTGGTCTTTTGAAAGGTATTCCAGCATTTCTTTATCAAATGGTTTCACGAATCTTGCGTTGACCAGACTGCAGCTGTAGCCTGTCTCCTTGATCTTCCGCCTGACACGATCTGCCAGCTCCGACATATGTCCTACAAAGATGATTGCTATATCCTCTTCTTCGTAGAGGATCTCACTTTTTCCATATTCTACCGGTGCTCTGAATTCCCGCATTCCTTCGTATGCGCTGCCGCGCGGATACCGGATTGCGATCGGATACTGGAAGTCAACGGCAAAACGCAGCATATCCGCCATCTCCCATCGGTTTTTCGGAGAGACGATCGTCATGTTCGGTATTGTCGACAGGAAGGACAGGTCAAAGACCCCCTGGTGTGTTTCCCCGTCGCTTCCCACAAGCCCGGCACGGTCCACCGCGATCACCACCGGAAGGTTCTGGAGACAGACATCATGAAGGGTCTGGTCATATGCCCTCTGCAGGAAAGAAGAATAGACGGCAAACACCGGTTTCATGCCCCCTGCCGCAAGTCCTGCAGCAAATGTCATAGCATGTTCTTCAGCAATACCTACATCAAAAAAGCGGCCGGGAAAGTGTTTCGCGAAGGTAGACAGTCCTGTGCCGTCCGCCATGGCAGCAGTGATGGCAACAACTTTATCATCCTTCTTCGCAATATCCGTGAGAACTTTTGAAAAAACCTGTGTATAACTGTCTGTTGTACCGGCTTCCGCAGGCTCACCTGTCTCAATCTGAAAAGGACCTGTACCATGAAACTTCGCGGGATTCTCCTCTGCCGGAGGGTATCCTTTTCCTTTTTTAGTTATAACATGCACGAGCACTGCATGATCTACTCGCTTTGCTTCATTGAACACTTTCACTAGTTTGCGGATGTCGTGTCCGTCTACCGGACCAAGATAGGTAATGTCCATATCCTCAAAAAACATCCCCGGTACAAGCAGCTGTTTAATTCCGCTTTTTGTTCTTCGGATCTGGCTGACGATCCGTTCCCCTTTTCCCGGGATTCTTTTCAATGTATCTTCGACACCTTTTTTTATGTCGGTATATGTGTGTGCTGTCCGGATCCCGTTCAGATATCTGGACATGCCTCCCACATTTTCTGATATCGACATATTGTTGTCATTGAGAACAATGATAAAATTGCTCTTCAGTCTCGAAGCGTTGTTCAATGCTTCATAAGCCATCCCGCCTGTCAGGGATCCGTCCCCGATAACGGATACAACACTATGATCTTCGCCTTTGAGCTCCCGTGCGGCTACATAGCCGAGTCCTGCAGAAATAGAAGTAGAGCTGTGCCCTGTGTCAAAGGCATCACATTCACTTTCTTTCCTTTTGGGGAATCCGCTCATCCCGCCGTATTTACGCAGACTGTCAAAACCGTCCCGGCGTCCTGTGAGCAGCTTGTGCGTATAAGACTGGTGGCCTACATCCCATATCAGTTTGTCTTCAGGGAAATCAAGGGTCAGATGCAGTGCCATCGTAAGTTCGACGACTCCCAGGTTCGATGCCAGATGCCCTCCTGTATGGCTGATCTTCTCGATCAGGAACCGGCGGATCTCATCTGCAAGAAGCTTAAGCTGTTCCCCGTTTAATTTTTTTATATCATTTGCCTGACGGATCATTTCAAGTACCATGACGATCCTCCTTGTCTTCCCTGTTTATTTTTCTCTGTATACGAGCCATTCCAGCAGTTCGTTCAGAAATGCATTCTCGTACTTCAGACCTTTAAGTGTATCGAGAGCCTCTGATGTCAGACGTTTGACTTCTTTCCTCGATTCTTCTATCCCTCTTAAGGTTACATAAGTCGTTTTTTCATTCTTTTCATCACTGTGTATCGGTTTTCCCAGCATTTCCGTGGTACTTGTGACATCAAGAATATCATCCTGGATCTGGAATGCCATCCCGACTTTTCCTGCGATCTCTTCAATCTTCAAAATCTCTTCATCAGATGCTCCCGCAAGAACAGCCCCGATCATGACGGATGCCTCAATGAGCGCTCCGGTCTTCAGCCGGTAGATAAAATCAAGCATATCACCGGTTATTTTATGACCGGACTCTTTGACATCTACTACCTGTCCGCCGATCATTCCATAGATACCGGCCTTATCAGCCAGAATTTTGAGTGCTCGTCCGATCATAAGACTTTTTTCGGGTTCCAGTTCGAAGGCAGAACATGCCGTCTCAAATGCATAGTTCAGAAGAGCGTCCCCTGCAAGGATTCCCATATCCTCCCCATAGACTACATGGGTCGTCTTTCTTCCGCGCCGGTAGTCGTCATTGTCCATTGCAGGAAGGTCATCATGTACCAGGGAATAGGTGTGGATCATCTCGATCGCAGCCATAAACGGCTCGATCACTTTTCCCTTGCCGCCAAATAGTTCAAAAGATTCCCGCATCAGCATGGGGCGAAGGCGCTTTCCTCCTGCCATCAGGCTGTACTCCATGGCTTCCATGATAATTTTCTGATACCCCTGCTGCACGGGCAGATATTTCTGTAATATATCCTCGATCGATTCTATTCTTTTTTGATATTCTTCTTTAAAACTCATGAATCTCTCCATCTTCGTCCAGAACAAGGACTTTCTTTTCTACTTCATCGATTGTCCGGCTGCATTCCTTTAAAATCTTCATTCCTCTGTTATACATGTCAAAAGACTGCTCCAGCGTCACGCTGCTCTCCTCCATTCCTTTGATCACTTCTTCAAGGCTTTGAAACATCTCTTCCAGGTTCTCTCTCTTCTCCGTTCCCGCTGTATCTTCTGCAGCAGGTTCGATTGCTTTACTCGCAGTATCGCTCACTTTGCGACCTCCTTATCCCGTTTATTTGATTTCTTCTCCTGATCCGGTTACCAGTGCGCGTATCCTGCCGTCACTGACATAGATCTCCAGAGCGGTCCCGTCACTGACCTGCCGGATACTTCTGATATTTTCACCGTTCTGATTCTGTATATAGGAATAACCGTGACTGAGTTTCTCTAAAGGTGACAACCCTTTCATCTTTTCCACGCATAGGGCCAGTCTGTGTTTCTCCCTGTCAAGCCGGTTCTGCATCAGCAGTCGGAGACGGGTTTCCAGATCTGCAGCATATTGCCTGCTCTCGTTCAATTTCTGCCTGGGATGCGCATAATTGAGTCTCATCCGCAGACGTTCAAGTGCAGAACGCTTCTCTGATATTTTCAATGTAACCTGCCTTAGCATCGCTTCCTGATATGTGCGTATCCGTTCTCTTGCTTCCCGGTGATCATAGACCGCAAGCTCCGCAGCCGCCGATGGTGTCGGTGCGCGAAGGTCTGCGACAAAATCTGCGATCGTAGTATCTGTCTCGTGACCGACCGCAGAAATGACCGGTATACTGCACTCAAAAATCGCCCTGGCAACAGGCTCTTCATTAAACGCCCAGAGATCTTCGATACTTCCGCCGCCCCTTCCTACGATCATCACATCTACTTTTTTCTTCTCAAGTGCACGGATTCCCCTGACAATACTTTCCGCGGCACCTTCCCCCTGCACCTGTGCAGGATATAAAATGATCTGTACATATGGATTCCGGCGTCCGGCAATGTTAATGATATCCCGGACAGCAGCTCCTGTTGGCGCTGTGACGACTCCGAGCGTATGGATATACTTAGGGATCGGCTGCTTGTATTCCCGGGCAAACATACCCATTTCAGCCAGCTCTTTCTTCAGCGCCTCAAATTTCTCATAGAGTGCACCGGCGCCATCCAGTATGATTTCCCTCGCATAGAGCTGATACTGGCCGCTCCTTTCATACACGCTGACCGAGCCGAGTACGATCACCTGCTGTCCTTCCTGTAACCGAAAAGAAAGCCCTGACCTGTGGCCTGCGAACATGACGCAGGCGATCGTGCCGGACTCATCTTTTAATGAAAAATATATATGCCCTGATGTATGATATTTACAATTGGAGACTTCGCCCTTGACATAGATGCGGTTCAGCATGAAGTCCTGCGTGAACATATTCTTGATATAAGTATTGACCTGCCTCACAGTGTAGACATTTTTCATTTTCAGGACTCCTGTTTTGCGACTTTACCGAGCACACCGTTGACAAAGGAAGAACTGCTGTCCCCGCCAAATCTTTTGGCCAGTTCCACAGCCTCGTTGATGGCGACGCCTTCCGGCACTTCATCATCCCATTTCATCTCATAGACGGCAAGACGCAGAATCGTAAGATCTACTTTATTCATCCTGGCTGTCTTCCATCCCTTTGAAGCAGTATTGAGAAGACGGTCGATCTCTTCCACGTGGGAGATCACTCCTTCGTACTTTTTCTGTATGTCATTCTTATTTTTTGTGCTGGCGTTCCCGATGGACTCGAAATAATACTGCAGATGCTCCGGCATCTCAGCTTCATCATTAAATTCAATCTGGAAAAGCATCTTAAAAACATGCTCTCTCAGCTCTGATCTTGTCATAATAATTTTCTCCTTCTGTCATAACTATAGAAAAAGGATGTCTTGCGACATCCTCTATTATACAACACAGGGTGCATGATTTGCAATAACACCCGAAACGGATCAGTCCTGTTTCTCCATCTCGACCCCGGCTACTTTAATATTGACATCAGCAACCTCAAGGCCGGTCATATTTTCGACGGCATTTTTCACTTTCTCCTGAACTTTTCCGGTCACATCGACAATGCTGTAATTATATTTGATGTTAAGTGCAAGGGATACAGTTACCACGCCCTCAAGAACATCTACTTTAGCACCTTTTGAAAGGTTCTTGATCCCGAGCTTTCCGATCACCTCATTGGTGATATTTCCGGCCATGGAAGCGACCCCTTCAACCTCTGTAGCCGCCAGTGCCGCAATGATCGCAACTACTTCATCGGCAATCTTCACTTCGCCCAGACTCGCCTCGTTCTGTATCGTATAAGTGTTCTTTTCGTCCTTAGCCATCTTCAAAACCTCCCGTTTTGTCTAATCTCTTTTCACATTATAGCAAATATCCGCTCATTTGCAAAGAAAAACCTTTTATGAACGTCCGAATTCAGAGAGGATAAGACCTTCGTTGCGTTCCTGCGTCATGCGGATGCTCCATTCATGCACAAACAGGAGCAGCGGGCGGTCTTTCAAGTCCTTGATCTTCTTCATATCCGAGGTTCCGCTGACGTGATCGAGATCGATATTTTCATTTTCAATCCACCGGATATGTTCATACGGCAGATTCTCCAGGATGATCTCAACATTGTATTCATTTTTCAGTCGATATTTCAGCACGTCAAACTGCAGCACGCCCACAACTCCGACAATGATCTCCTCCATACCGGTGTTATACTCCTGGAAGATCTGTATCGCCCCCTCCTGCGCGATCTGATTGATGCCTTTTACGAACTGTTTTCTCTTCATTGTATCCACCTGACGCACTCTTGCGAAATGCTCCGGTGCAAATGTGGGAATTCCCTCAAAGGCAAACTTATCTTTCGCAGTAGTCAGGGTGTCTCCAATAGAGAAAATCCCCGGATCGAATACACCGATAACGTCTCCGGCGTAAGCCTTATCAATGATCTTTCGTTCGCTTGCCATCATCTGCTGGGGCTGCGAGAGCCTTACGTCTTTGCCGCCCTGTACATGATAGACCGTCATTCCGGCGTCAAACTCACCGGAGCATATCCGCATAAAGGCAATCCTGTCTCTGTGTGCTTTATTCATATTAGCCTGTATCTTAAAGACGAATGCCGAAAAATCTTCCTCATCCATCGGATCTATCGCCCCTCTGTCAGACATACGGGGAAGCGGCGATGTAGTCATGGCAAGAAAGTGTTTCAGGAATGTCTCCACGCCGAAGTTTGTCAGCGCTGAGCCGAAAAATACAGGTGAGAGCTGCCCTTTATCCACAAGTTCCTGGTCAAATTCTGCTGATGCGCCGTCCAGGAGCTCGATCTCCTCCTCCAGAGTGACCTTCGCCTCTGTACCGATCAGCCAGTCCACTTCCGGGTTATTGATAGAGACTTTCTTCACCTCACCCGTGGAAGTACCTTTCCGGGTATCAGAGAAAATATCTACTTCTTTTTCCTGACGGTCATAAACACCTTTGAATGCTTTACCTGATCCGATCGGCCAGTTGACCGGACAGGTCGGGATTCCCAGCTCTTTTTCTATATCGTCCAGAAGGTCAAATGTATCTTTTGCGTCCCTGTCCATCTTATTAATAAAAGTAAAGATCGGTATGTGTCTCATGGCACATACCTTGAACAGCTTTCTTGTCTGTGCCTCCACACCTTTCGATGCATCAATCACCATGACCGCTGAATCTGCCGCCATCAGAGTACGGTACGTATCCTCCGAGAAATCCTGATGTCCCGGAGTATCCAGGATATTGATACAATATCCGTCATAATTAAACTGAAGCACGGATGAAGTTACTGAAATACCTCTTTCTTTCTCGATTTCCATCCAGTCGGAAACAGCATGCTTTGCCGTCGCCTTGCCTTTTACCGATCCTGCCGTATTGATGACACCGCCATAGAGAAGAAATTTCTCTGTAAGTGTTGTCTTACCTGCGTCCGGATGAGAGATGATCGCAAATGTTCTTCTCTTTTTTATTTCACTCTTAATATCAGACATACTAACTCCCTTTCTGACACTATAGCAGCGCCGGCTCTGTAACCGGCGCTCTATGAAGTTCCCGGAGACTGACTCCGGACATGCTTATTCAGTTTAGCATATCTGAAGCAAGACTTCAACTATTCAACGACTGTACTTATTCATGAATTCAACGACTGTGCTTATTCATGAATCGGGGTGATCACTATATTTTCCGGCGCTATATCGGTTTTCCTTGTCACGATATCCTCGATCTGCGCCCGGTTTGCATCAGTCAGTTCATCCGCTTTCACAACGATATCCGCAGAATCGTCATCCAGACTGACTACAGACTCTGAAAATCCTTTCGACGACATAAGCGTTTCGATCGCTGCTTCCTGCTCGGCTATTTCCGTGATCCTGACCATCTGATCTACGGCATCCTGTTTCTCTGCATCACTCAGATTCGTATTGTCGATAATAGCCTGCAGGGTTTCTTTGTTTTCTGCCCTCACCTGCTCTCTTGTTACTTTTGCCTGGGCTACGGTTGCTTCGGCGGTACCGCTTGTAAGAACTGCTTCGCCCGGAGTCCCTTCCACATCTGAATCATTGCTTTCAATATCTTCTGTAGAACTCTCGATGTCATCTTCTGAAATATCCAGAAGTTCCTGATTCGCGAGATCTGCATTTGCCTCCGTCGTGCTGTCCCCGTTCTCACCGAACAGAATACCGGAATAGTTCAGATATCCGGCAATGGCGATCATAACCGCCAGCGTTGCGATGATGATCTGATTTTTTTTGAATAATCGTTTCACTTTCTCCATCCTCCTTTTATGTATCAGGCCCGTTTCATTATTTTTATCTTATGCGCTTCTACACCGAATAATGCCTGAACTGCTTCCGTAATATTCTGCGCTGTGACTGCGTTTCCGCCTCCATCTGCGATCACAACTACTCCTTCGATCTCCGGCGACAGCTCCTTGCTCACATAAGGTGCGGATGAGCCGTCGGAATCCTGTTCATAAATGCTCGTCTTATCTGAGGTGCTCTCTTCCACCGTGCGTTTACCGCCCTCGCTGTCCTCCTCTTCTGTTGTCTGGGAAGAACCGGACTGGTCTTTCTCTATAATCTTCTGTCCGCCTGATTTCAGCGTGATCATAACCGTCACATCTCCTACTCCGTCTACCTGTTTTAAAATATCCGCTGTCTTTTCCTCAAGATAAGATTCATATTCCCCCAGGGTTGTGCTGCCTTCATTTACTGAAGCCGCGGAAGTGCTTTCTACTGTATCTGCGCCTGACTGATCTGATGCCGGAAAAGGAAAAACAGCAACAAAAAGCAGCAATCCCACAAGGAACAGGATCAGAAGATGATTTTTCTTAGGCAGTTTTTCGCCTGACCGAATACTTTGAAGCAAAGCTTTCCATTTACTATTGTCCAATCTCTATCTCCCCCACCTCTATCCGGCTGTTTCCTTCTTTCATGCTGTCTTGCTCCGTCTCTTCTTCTGACTGGAGATAATCTGAAAGTGCAGAATCTTTATAGAGCTCTTCTACGCTTTCGATTTCCTGCTTTTCCAGTTTATATTCATTATTTCTATAAAGTGTTTCGAACTTTTCATTCATCCCTGTCAGATTCAGAAGCGGCGTTGCCAGCAGAAGAATAAGGATCAGCCCGGAAAAGAAACGGACATATTTTCCATAATCTTTTCCAGGTACAGCGTGCATGACAGCAGCCGTAATGATCAGATACACTGTGATATTCTGTATCCATTTGTAAATCTGTTGAAACATATTAGTCAGCTCCTCTCCGGCGTGATCAGGAAGTGGATGCAGCTACGATCGCAATTGTGATCATGAAAAGCAGCCCGGAAGTGAAAATTACTTTCACCATGATCTCATAACCCTCGCTGATACCGCTGATACATGTAGTGATCCGTTTATCCGAAACCGGCTGTACAAGCGCGGCAGCCAGTTTATACATAAATGCCATGATCAGCATCTGAAGGATCGGTACGGCACAAATGGCTATAGTGATCACTGCTCCCGCCATACCGATCCCGTTTTTGATCAGGACTGCTGTTCCCAGCACAACCTCGGCAACTCCGCCCACAGCATTTCCGACCCATGGCAGAGCCTCAGCCGTGCGGGTAAGAGCACTCCTCTTTACCGCATCGATAGCCGGGGCAAGCAGCCCCTGCACTACATTGACACTGACAACACAGATGAGAAGCGTCTTCAGGATCCAGGACACAGCTTTGCGGATGAGGTCAGCAAATTCTGAGAGAAAATCCTCGCCAGTCAGGTTTCCCAGCACACGTACCATAATGTAAATATTAACGACCGGGAGCAGGAACCGGACGATCACCAGTTCCACTACATAGATGAGAAACAAGATCACATTATAAAAAAAGAGTGATGTCACGCTCCCGGATGCAAATGCCACTGCCAGAAAATAACTGGGACAGAGTACTCGCATAAAATCTACCAGAGCACTCAGTCTGTCCTCCAGTCCTTCAGCAGATATCCTGAAAGAAGTAAGACATAAAGTGATAAGCAGCATATACATAATATAAAAGCTGATATCTGAGATCTGTCTGCTCTTAAATGCTCCCGCAAAGTTACTGAACACCGCCGCAGTCAATGCTGTCATCAGGACATATACAAGACTTCTCCGGTTGTAATCAAATTCGTAAGATATCTGATCTGTAAGAAACCGTAGAAATATCCGTATCGTTTCTGCCATATTTCCTGACATCAATGCGGAAAACACATCACTAAATGATATCTTTTCCTGAGGGAACATCCGGTCCAGTTTTTCCTCGATCTCATTGAAATCGAATTCCGCGAGAAGTGCATCCTGAATTTCATCCTGCAGAATGTCCGTTTCCGGATCTTCTTTTGCATTTACGATCTTTGTTCCCAGCCCGAAGACGATCAGGACCAGCAATATCGTGAACAGGAATCTGCCCTTTTTCCCGCTCATGACAGAAACTCCTGGATAGTCTGGAGCAGTGTGAGGAGCACAGGCAGCCCGAGCACAAGGATCGTCAGCTTCCCGAAGATTTCAATCTGTCCTGCAAGCGTCTGATATCCTGCGTCTCTGCAAATGCCTGATGAGAATTCTGCAATATACGTAATTCCGATCATTTTGAACATAGTAGACAGATATCCTGCATCCAGGTCAATATAAGATGTGATCTGTTCCAAGGTACTGATAAAGATTCCGAGCCTGTCTACGATCAGTGAAAACAGGATCACGCCTGTTGCGACACAGACATAAATGCCGTATTCTGACTTTCCTGCTTTCAGCTGGACTGCGAGGACTGCACCGATCACACCGATGACCCCCGCCTGTATCATACTCATTCTTTTTCCCTCCTGTTCTTAAAAACGTTGAAGCGCTTTATAACGCAAACAGTTGACGGATTGTTTGGAACAGATCGTAAATATAAGGCAGCACCCATGAAAGTACCAGGATCAGTCCGGCCAGGCTTGCCAGAAATGCCTGTTCCTCCCTGCCGCTGTGCTTAAGTACCTGACTGAGGATCGATACAAGTATCCCGACCGCCGCTATTCGAAAAATCAGATTGATATCCATGTTTCCTCCCATCTCAGATCAGGATTACTATGAGAAAAATCCCGCTCATCACCCCAAGGCAGCTGCCAATACGCGTTTTTGCCGCCAGGCCTTCCCGGAGCTTTTCAATCTCCAGATCTAACCGGTTCAGATACATCTGCAGTGTATGATCCAGTGTATTCTGCTCAAGGCTTCCTAAAAATGTACCTGGTTCTTTCATCAGAATCGAATGTTCCTGTTTTAATCCCAGTGGTTTCAAGTATCTGTCCACGCACCGGCTCCATGCTCTTGCAAACCCGCTCTCTTCTCTCATTTCTACCGCTCGGGCAGTTTCAAGAAGCCATGTACGGTATGGTTTTTTCACTCGTCTTGCCACCTCTGTAAATATTTCCGGCAGTGGAGCATGCGTATAAGCGATCTCGCCTTTGATCAAACTGAAAATATATCTCAGATAAAGCATTTTTTCCAGATAAGCTTTCAGTTCCCTGCAATAAACATATCCGGCTCCGGTTGTCGCAGTAAGGATCAATATCCCGCCTATCACTCTCTGCACAGCACACTCCCCCGCTCATCATAGATTCCACGGATCTCTCCCGGGTGTTCTCCATTGCCGAGCACTACATACCGCTCGAACATCCTGCGCCGGATCAATTCACCAAGCACCGGTTTCTTCTTAGCCTCTTCCATATCAAGGCCGTGTACACTTGCGATCAGTTTGCAGCCGCACTGCATTGCATATTCTACAGCATGGATATCTTCACTTGTACCGATCTCATCCACAGCAATAACCTGCGGCGACATTGAACGGATCAGCATGATCATTCCCTCTGCTTTCGGACAGCAGTCCAGGATATCTGTCCGTGAGCCCAGATGATTCTGGGCAATACCCAGATAGCAGCCGCCCAGTTCAGACCTCTCATCTACTACACCTACAGAACACCCCTTTACATACTGGTTCCCGTCTGATATCTGTCTGATCAGATCACGTATAAGTGTCGTCTTGCCACAGCAGGGCGGCGATATGATCAGAGTATGACATACTTGTTTATTCTTTGTGATATACGGAAGCAGACTGTCAGCACACCCGATCACTTCATGTGATACCCGGATATTGACAGATGATATGTACTGTATGTTCTTTATCTTGTCCCTCTCCATGATCACCTTTCCAGCCACTCCTACTCTGTGCCCTCCTTCGATCGTCAAAAATCCCTGCCGCAGTTCATTCTCATATGCATAGAGGGAGTAATGGCTTATGTAGTCCATTGTCTCCCTCACTTCTTCTTTCGTAATAATATGTGGGCTCGCTTCTGACGGCAGGATCTTTTCCCTGTTGTCACACACGATCCGGACAGGCTGTCCTGTCCGAAGCCTTATTTCCTGCAGACTATCAAGGCCGCCTGTATCCTCCTGTATGATCTTTCTGACATTCTTTGCCAGAATGTTTAGTATCTGTCCGTTTCTATTTGATTCCTGTCTTCTATCACTTCTTTCCATCTTGTCCACCTCTTTACACAATATATGTGGACCCACCAAAAATATGATTGAAATTTCGTATTTGTCGGAGTGACATCCTATAATAAAATCATCCGAAAATCAAGTGGATACAGAGGAATGACGACGTATGTATTCGAATCAGGCGGGATTGTAATGCTTCCGGCTCCGGTTACGAAAGGAAGATAAACTAATAACCCTGAAATATAGCTAAAAACAATCAGCCAGACGAACAACTCGCAATGCTCAAACAAGTCCGTCTGGCTGATTAACGCTATATCTCAGGGTTAAAGTTTATTTAGCCTTTCTTCACAGTCACCGTCCGCATCACAGTCCCCCTGATCCGAAAGATACATCATATCGGCTGTATCCGTTTGATTTTCTGGGCTCATCCAATCGGAAGTGTCTCCTCGACAATCGCGAAATTTACGGGAAATCGGTTGAAAGGGTGAACTTTATCGACTACGTCCCCATTTCAACCGTTTTTTCTAACTTTCGGCTTTGTCGGAGTGACTGCCGGATTCGATGAAGCAGAAAACTGACGGATCATATATCATCGACATTCAGTCCGATAAAGTAGAATCCCCTGCATTCTTTCAGCAGCACCTGATAAAATTTACCGATCATGGAAGCATCGCCCGGGAAATGGACGAGCAGATTATTGCTCAGTCGTCCTGTCACGAGGCTGCTGTCATGATCATTTACTGATTCTACCAGAGCGGTCTGCACAGTCCCTTCATGGACAGCGCACACTTCTGCGGAGATATCCTGTACTTCTCCCAGCAGTCTGTTGAACCGGTCTTTTACGACATCTTCCGGCACCTGATCTTTCATTACTGCGGCAGGCGTACCGGTGCGTTTAGAATAGATAAACGTAAAAGCGCTGTCATAGCGGACTTTCCTTACTACATCGAGTGTCTCCCGGAAGTCTTCTTCTGTTTCTCCCGGGAAGCCTACAATGATGTCCGTGGTCAGAGAAATGTCCGGTATAGCTTTTTTGATACGGCTGACCAGCTCGAGATATCCTTCCTTTGTATATCGCCGGTTCATCATTTCCAGAATCCTGGTGCTGCCCGACTGCACCGGAAGATGCAGATGACGGCAGATTTTTTTTGACTCAGCCATAACACGGATCAGCTCATCCGAGAGATCTTTCGGGTGTGAGGTCATGAAACGGATACGTTCCAGTCCCTCTATCTTCTCAATTTCTTTCAATAGACCGGCAAATGTGACCGGATGCTCAAGTGTCTTGCCGTAAGAATTTACATTCTGCCCAAGGAGCATAACTTCAACCACACCGTCAGCCACGAGACGTTCAATCTCCCGGATGATCGCCTTTGGATCACGGCTCCGTTCCCGCCCGCGCACATAGGGTACAATACAGTAGCTGCAGAAATTATTACATCCGAACATGATATTGACTCCGGATTTAAAGGGATATTTTCTCTCTACAGGCAGATCTTCTACAATCTTATCTGTATCTTTCCAGATGTCGATCACTGTGCGTCCGGATTCCATGCGGGTTGCCAGAAGTTCGGCAAATTTAAAAATATTGTGGGTGCCGAAGATCAGGTCTACAAAACGATAACTCTTTTTTAATTTCTCTACCACTTCGGGCTCCTGCATCATGCAGCCGCACAGTGCGATCATCATGTGCGGATTTTTCTTTTTGATCCTGCCGAGCTGGCCAAGGCGTCCGTATACTCTCTGGTTTGCATTTTCGCGGACAGTACACGTATTATAGATGACAAAGTCAGCCTTTTCTTCTTCAGGTTCTTCGATGTAACCAATCTGCTCAAGGATGCCGGTCAGTTTTTCCGAATCACGCGCGTTCATCTGACAGCCAAATGTAGTGACACAAAAAGTGAGCGGCCGGCCGGCCGCCTCGCTCATTTTTTCCAGATATTTTTTTGCTCTGTCAATAAAATAATACTGCCGCTGAGGTTCTGTAGACGGGATATCTGTATCCTGTCCGGCAGCGTTCCATATATTCTCCATACTACCTTCCAATCTTATGTAATCTTCCTGTACTGAAATCTGTCGTAATAAGTATCTGTATTATACAAATTGATTGCGCCCAGCATCATATGCATAATCTATCAGATCCAGCTTGTCCGCAAGCTCTTTCCTGTCAATCTGCATATCATCACAGAGTGCGTCCAATGTCGGATAATAATCTCTTAATTTTGTGTTAATGACACTCAGGAGTATTACCGGATCTCCCGGAAGTCCTGTGAGCATATGATCAACTCCTTCTCTGTTACAATCATATCAACCTTTATATCGGTGGGAGCAGCCGGTATCTCCGGTGCGATCTGGACAGAATAGGCAAGAGCCGCTTTTATACATTCGGAATGTCCTTCCAAATATGTATCATAGTAGCCTCCGCCATATCCGGCTCTTGTGCCGTTTCTGTCAAATGCAATACCGGGCATAAGGACCAATGAATCTTTAAACGGTGCAGGAGCCTTCGGGCACCACGGACCGGGCTCCTTAATTCCCATAAATCCGGGCTTCAGGTCCGCCGGGCTCTTGATAAAACAGAACTCCATCCCCCGTTTTCCCCTTACCCGGGGCAGAGCCACTCTCTTACCGTTTCGAAGCGCCTCTTCTATGATCATATTTGTTCCTGCTTCATCTTTTAAAGACGCATAGCAATAAATAAACCGGGCATTCTGGTAAAATGCACAGTCGAAGAGACGCTTCGCGATCATTTCATCCGCACTCTTTCGCTTTTCAGGCGGCAGCGCTTCCCTGATCCGCCGGTATTGTTCCCTAATTTCCTTTTTTGTCTGTTTTATTTCCGTACTTTTCACCTAAATTCACTACCGTTCCGTCTTTTTCTTCAATATCAATATTGTTAAGCTGTACCCTGAGGTTGCGTTTTACGGATTCCAGATATTCCATGCGGAGAATTTTCTGTTCCTTCTTTTCCGCTTCCGTAAGCCCCTCTGCTTTTGATTTCCGGTACAGCTCATTGATTCTGTTTATCTTCTGTCTGTCCATGACCGATCCTTTCAATACATATATTATTAATGATCTAATCCGGCTTTTCCCTTCGCCGGACTGTATTATACACTATTTCACCGGGTTCGTCCAGAATATCCATCCGATCAGCTAGAGTAGTTTTCCAGGAAGCCATATAATTCATCCCTGGTTGCAATATATTTTCCGGCTGCGACTTCCTGTTGGACTTCCTCCGGAAGATCAGAGAGAGGGATCTCTGTCATTTCATAGATTGTCTTTCTGTCATTGAGATATACTACTACAAACCCCTGCATCTCGCAGAGATAATAGCCTTCATCTTCTTCGGCATCTTCAGCCGCAGCCTCCCCTTCGGCCGTTATGCTGCGTGTATCTGTAACCTCATTTCCAGGCGGTGAGCTTCGTTCTGCAACCCGCTCATAGGATATCTGATATCCGGCTGTAAGAAGCACTCCAAAGATCAGTATCGCAGCAAAAAAGCCAACAATGTATTTTGTCTTCATGATTCCCACATCCTTTTTTCATACAGTATTGGCTTTTTTTACTTTTTTATTCAGTTATATCCTCATCAGAATCTCCGGCTTCAGGAACGAGATGGAATTTCCGGCTGTACCGCAGTAATTTTCCTCCCAACGGAAGTGAAAGGATATCGTCTTCTGAAAGCGTCCCCATTTTGAGTATCAATACGATGTAAACAACTATAGCCACACAAATCGCGATCACCGTCGGGATCACACGTCCTCCGATCAGAAGATCCAGCACAAACCAGATAATATATGTAACAACTCCCATCACCGCCGCCGCGATGAAAGGTTTCAGGAACATGTGCCTGATGTTTATCTTATAACCGCATACTTTCCGGATCTTCAACTGGTTCAGAACACACATGATAAGAGCAAATACAATGTTACTTCCGACCAAAGCATACACATTCATGCGGAAGGCCACGAGCATGACTACAAAAGCTATCAGATGGATCACAAGCGCAACAGCTGCATTCTTTGCCGGACTGGACATATAGTTAAGCCCGTGCAGTACAGAATTTGTGATGGATGACCATCCGTACAGTACTATAACAATAGCTCCGAGCATGAGAAGATTGGCCGGCGTTGCACTTGAGTCATTGTATAAGAGCACCATGAGAGGAGAGGCAAGCACCGCTATACCCACACAGCTTGGGATGGTGATGATCGTTGCAATACGAAGAGTCTGATCGATCTGATAGTGGACTTTTTTCCTCTGTCTGTTCATAACCGCTGCAGTAAGCGTAGGAACGATCGATGCGCTGACTGCCGAGGGGATGGACAACGGAACATTGATCAGCGGATCGTATTTACCTGTATAGATCCCCTGCAGCGCCATATACTCCTGCTCGGAGAATCCCTGCCATGACATGATATGGTTAAACACTGTAAGATCTATGATCTGGTTGATATTGTAGATTGCCGTACTGAAGATCACGGGAACTGCAGTAAGTATGAGAGCTTTCAGTATATGGGAATATGCCTCTTTCTTTTTTGAATGGTCACGCTTCAGCTGCCTTTTGATCCCGCCTCTGAAAAGCCAGAGTACGAACAAAAGAAACAAAAGTCCTGCAAAGGCACCCGTCACGGTACCGAGTGTGCCTCCGGCAGCACCATATGCAGGTCCCAAAAGTTCCTCGCCTGCCTCCTGGCCCGCACGTGTACCAATCCCGAACAGCACTCCGGCTCCTACGATACTTACTACGGCATTGATGAGCTGTTCGATCACCTGGGAGACGGCAGTCGGCATCATTGTCCCCAGGCCCTGGAAATATCCCCGGAGCACCGCCATTACGGCTACAATGAACAGTCCCGGAGCGAGCACTTTCAGCGCATAGACGCTGAGCGGCGCCTTCATCACATGTTCTGAGATTGCCCCCGCCCCGAAGAAAATAGCGACCGCAATAATAAATCCTATAATAATGGCAAAAACAAGCGAACACAGGAACGCACGGAATGCATTTCTTCTCTGGCCGACAGAAACCCGCATTGATACAATCTTTGATACAGCAGTCGGAAGACTCAGTGAAGAGATCATCAGCGCAAATGCATATACCTGATACGCATAGCCGTAAAATCCATTTCCTTCATCACCCAGGAGATTGGTCAGCGGGATTCGATATACAACACCGATCACTTTTGTGATAACAGCTGCTGCCGCCAGGATCGATCCCTGGACGATATAGTCTCCTCCCCTGGATTTTGTTTTATTGTTCCTTGGTGTATCAGACATGTAAGTCCTCCTTGCTATCGCAGAATGTTGATCTTTTCCAAGATCATTCTCTGTTTCTGTTCCATCTCTTTTCTTTCGTCGTCTTCCATATGGTCATATCCGCACAGATGAAGCATACTGTGGGCTATAAGAAAAGCATATTCACGCTTCGGTGAATGACCGTATTCTTCAGCCTGAGCCATAACTTTATCTGCAGAGATGACAATATCTCCAAGCATGAGCTCACCTGTCTCGGGATTAAAAACATCCGACATTTCTTCGTCGATTCCCGAAAAATTACCGGGAATATCAAACTCCAGCATGGGGAACGATAATACATCGGTAGCCCGGTCAATCCCTCTGTGTTCCCTGTTCATTTCATGGATTTCCTCATCGTGCGTGATCAAAAGGCTGATCTCCGCCTCATAAGGACACCCTATATGTTCCAGGGCTGCATCCACGACCATTTCTGCAATTTCTTTTACATCAAAAGGAAAGTCAATGTTCCCTTCTGTCTCTATATAAAGACTCATGATCGTTTCCTCCTGCCGGTCCCCCGCGGCTTTGCAGTAGTTTTCTTCTCGTACTCCTCATAGGCTTTTACGATCTTCTGGACAAGCGGATGGCGGACCACGTCTTTGCTCGTCAGTGTGCAGATACTGATTCCTTCCAGATCTTTCACAACTTTGACTGCCACGTCAAGCCCGGATGTAGTTCCTGATGGCAGATCCTTCTGTGTGGCATCCCCCGTGATCACTACCTTTGATCCGAAACCGATCCTGGTCAGGAACATTTTCATCTGGGCAGGAGTCGTATTCTGTGCCTCATCTAATATGATAAATGCATTGTCAAGAGTACGTCCCCTCATGTACGCAAGGGGTGCCACCTCGATCAGGCCTTTCTCTGAATTTTTTACAAAGCTGTCCGCTCCCATGATCTCGTACAGTGCATCATAGAGAGGTCTCAGATAAGGGTCGATCTTGCTCTGCAGATCCCCCGGCAGAAATCCCAGTTTTTCTCCCGCCTCGATCGCGGGACGGGTCAGGATGATCCGGTTCACTTCATTCCGTTTAAATGCTGTGATCGCCATTGCCATTGCGAGATAGGTCTTACCGGTTCCGGCCGGTCCCAGCCCGAACGTGATCATATCCTTTCGTATGGCATCGACATATTTCTTCTGTCCCAGGGTCTTCGGCTTGATCGGCTTACCCTGAAGTGTATGGCAGATCAGTTCCCGGTCTATCTCAACGATGCCCTCCTCCTGATCTTCAAAAACAAGAGAAATCGCATAATCTACATTCTGCTCTGTGATCGTATTTCCTCTTTTCGCAAGTTCCAGCAGCTGCGTCAGTACACGCTGTGCTTTCTGCGCCGCATTTGTCTCGCCCACGATCTTCGTGTTCCCGTCGCGTGCGATCAATGTGACATGAAACGTGCGCTCAAGTTTTTTTGCATATGTGTCAAACTGGCCGAATACATTTGCCTCGTGTTCGGCCGGTATATCAATCATCAGTTCCGACAGGCTCATCCGTTTCTTTCCTTTCGATCGTCAATATTTCTGTATCTGCCTCTTCCGTGATCCTCTCATTCAGCCAGAGGGTGCCCGAAGCACTGGCAGAATCGGCATACAGATGTATTTTAACACTATTTTCTCTGATTTGAATACCTTTTTCCTCCAAATCTTTACAAAACTGCTGAAAATTTCCGCTCAGGATCCTCCTGATTTCTTCCTCAGTATATGTTTTTTTCTGAAATGTATAAGATCTTGCTTTCTTTATCCCCCAGGAAAAAGGCAGATAAAAATTTTCGCCCGCTTTCAGCGGATGCTCAGTTACAGAAAGCTCTCTGTTTTCATATTCTCCGGAAACAGACCCGATCGATATCCTGACCTCTCCGACTCTGATATAGGGCTGATATCTGTTTTTATCATCATAAACCTTTTCCTGATAAGTCCGCGCAATACTGTCTGTATATTCAAGCTGAGTATCGGCAAATATATCAGCATCCGACTGCTGATATTGATAGCCGGTCACTTCTCCGCTGTCATTTACCACATCCACCCGGCCAAGTACAAGGATATCTCCTTTCTTTACTTCGTCCCCCACATGCACCTGCGGAACCCCGGAACGTGTAACAATACTCGTTATAACGCCGTCTGAAGCGGCGATCAGATCAGTCGGCCGTTCTTCTCCGCCGGCAGATGTTTTTTCATCAGCACCTGCAGCACCGGACTCACTCAAAAAAGTATCATCATTCTCTTTGATCTGTATTTTCAGCCGGCTACCGTCAACTGACGCAGATACCCAAACTATATCATTATATTCTTTCCGGATATTTTTTACAATACCCGGACAGTCGACTTCACTTTTCAGCATGAGCGGGGCGACACCCTCGCTTTTAAGATATTCGGCAAGAGTTTCGTCAGGCCACTTTTCATTTCCTTCAAAATGGATATCCCATATGAACAAAGAATATATCTTTAAAAGGATAATACATATAAGAAATCCGAAAAAAAACAGTTTTCTCTTCCTGTAACGAAAAAGAAAGAACGGAAACCCGCAGCGCCTGACCAGTTTGACTTTTGAGTGCGTTTTTCTTGCCAACGGTTTCAGTCTTCGAAAATCAGCGATACTGAGATACATTTCATATCCGTTTCCGGCGGGAGCCAGCCCCCAGATATAAATGTCATGATAGGAGCACATATTGAGAAACCGTTCCGGAGAAAAGCCCTGTATCCGGATCTTCACATAACCTTTAAGATAACGTATGAATGAACGGATCATTCTTTGTTCCTCCCGTCAGCAAATTCAATACACTCAATCTTTCCGGTGATCTTCATCTCGTCGTTTGTATAATACTCTACCTTCAGACGTTTCCCGGTCAGACGGATCTGACCTCCTTTTGTCTGTACTCTGACAAGGCACTCAGTATATTCCGTTATCCCTCTGTAGTTTTCGATACATACTTCAAAATTCCCTAATGCGGTAAGAACTGCTGCTTTCATGACAACATCTTTCGGCATACTTGCAGCCGATGCAAGCCGTTCTCCAAACTGTTCTTTTTCCATAAAAATGCCACACATACGCCTTTTATAATCAGTATATGTGCGGCATATAATGTCCTATTCCATTTTCGCCGGCCCTTTCCCGCGAGCCCGGATCCTACTCATAATCCAGGCATGCACGTTCTGTCACATACGGTCTGACATACGTGTCTGCAACAGCCACATGAGCCGGGTGTGTCGCGTAAACAGCAATATCTTCTGCCTTTTCCAGCGTTGTCACAAGTGCGATGTCATGTGTGCTTGACGGGATCGGATCTTCCACAAACTCAACGGTAAGAAGCCCCGGTACTTTTCCGACAAGCTCACTTAAATTTTCATTCATTGCCTTTTTCAATTCCGGCTTCTCTGCCTCCTCGATCTCCGGTTTGAATTTCCACATTACGATATGATGTACCATTTTATATTCTCCTTTCATTGACAAACATTCCCTTGAATCGCTCAACTCCGAATTTTTGTACAAACCAGTCACATTTACACAGGAACAGATAATAAATATTGAGTCCGCATCCGTGTATGGTTTCAAAATTCCCCTGGCCTTTGGAGAGGATCACATTTGCTGTTTCTATTTCATTCCGTGCTTCATCACTGATGTCATCAAGATCTGTTCCTGCAATGCCGCTTCCATTATCAATCACTTTCACTACACGGTCAAGCCCTATATAGCGGGCTGCTTCAAGATCCGCATCGTTTACCACAGGTTCGCCCCGGACAACGGCAGTCACTTCCAGATCCGGATATCTATCCTGTATGATCTTAAGCGCAATCTTGTCAAGAACGACTTCTCCGCAGTTATCAGTCAGATAGACGAGCTTAGACGCCTTTTCCATGTCTTTCAGGAATGACTCATATTCATTTTTCTCAAGGCCCGCCTGCTCCTGCTCTTCAAAGAGTTCCAGCAACTTATCTTTCGAGATATCCTTTACCGCGGCATAGTCGATATAGTTTCCGGTCCGTGCAAAGCAGAGCGCGGCTTCCAGCGGATCTTCATGTTTCCGGATCTGATCTTCTATCTCTTCTTCCATAGACATAAGAAAGTCGTTAAATTCCTTCTTTACTTCAGCCATGCTGTCCCTCTTGCCCCAGTATTTCTCATATATCCTTGCCAGCGGCTTTACAAGCGCAGGCGCGGACAGATCCGGATTACATGACGAAAGAAATGCAAGTATCTCTCTCATATATCTCATTTTCTTCTCTTCATCATCAAACTTCCGTATCTGTGACTCCTGCATCCGGATCAGACAGGCAAGGCAGAAAGAGTTGATCTTCATAACGCTCCTCCTAGTATAATAATGGTGTAGTCAATAATGACTACGAGTTAATAGTTACAAAATCTAAATGAATAACTGAAGGAGGGATTCCC
>DWWO01000017.1 GCA_019119675.1 Candidatus Mediterraneibacter faecipullorum
ATTCTGTACCATCTTACCGGTTGGCTGTACCAGCCGTTAAAGTTCTCCTTATAATGATTGTGGCACACCTAATGTGTGACTACTATTATAAGGAGGGCGATAATCATGGTAGATTATCGAGAAATCCTGAGGCTTCATAATCTCGGGTATTCACAGCGGGTGATCACATCATCTGTTCATAGTTCCCGCAGTACTGTCAAAGAAGTAATCGACTTAGCCAATGCGCTGAAGATCGAGTGGCCTCTGGATGCAAATGTTACTAACTCAGACCTGGAGTTACTCCTGTACCCTGCCCGGGCAGAGAAGAATTCCAACCGTATGCCCATTGACTTCCCTTGGATTCACAGGGAACTTGCAAAGAAAGGCGTTACGATGACACTTCTTTGGACAGAGTACTGCGAGCAGGCTTATGCCGCAGGGAAGCAGCCGTACATGAGTACACAGTTTGGTGACCTCTACCGCAAATGGGCAAGAGTCAGCAAGGCAACCATGCGTATTTCCCGAAAGCCTGGAGAGACCTTCGAGGTTGACTGGGCTGGTGCAACCGTTGACATTCACGACAGTGTTACCGGCGAAATCACTCCGGCTTATCTCTTCGTGGGAGTATTGTCTTGCAGCAGCCTTGTATATGCGGAACTCTGCCGGGATATGAAGTCGGAGAACTTTATCCTCTGCCATGTCCATGCCTATGAGTACTTTGGTGGCGTAACCCGTTTGGTTGTGCCGGATAACCTCTAATGTAAAGCTTTACATTAGAAGTTTAATGTAAAGGAACTATTAATGTAAAGCAAGTAATTGAAATAGCTAAAAATCATAGATTTATGGTGTTTAACTTTACATTAATAGCTCATAATGGAATCAATTATGAGAAAGGAGAAATTACTATGATTGATTCCAATTACACAGAAACACTGTATGATGTAATCCAACAGTTCCGAGAATACATCACACAAAACCATGGATCTGATTCCCAAACTGCTCAAGCATATCTCCGAATTGCTGATGATTTTCAGATGCATGTAAAGGATAAGGCTCCCTTAGCCATCCCAGAACTAGCCATCCAAGAGTATTATAGCCTAATGGTTGGAGTCCCACCATTTGAAGCGCCACCATCCAAATCAAAAGAACGGTATGCACGAACTATGCGGATGATTTACGACATCCTTCATAACGAAGAACCAAAACGAAGGTATATTAATTATCCTCTTAGATGTCCTGTACCTTATCAGGATATTCTCAGCAGATACGAAACTGTTATGAGGGATGACCAGAAGAGCCCAGGCACTATCCGTACACGCTCCGGCCGTATGAAAGTATTTTTTATTTTTCTGGCAGATAAGGAATGCGGTGCCTTGAGGGACATTACACCAGAACTGTTTGCTGATTTTATCTCATCTCTTAAGGATAGATATTCATCGCAAGGGAAGGCTTCTATTTTATATACCATCAGGAACTTTTTCTCCTATGGCGAGTTTTTGGAGCAGTTACCGTTTAATCCACTTCCTTTTTTGGCAGGGATTCATTCCCAAAAACATGAGAGGCTACCTTCTTTCTATACGACAGATGAGGTAAAACGTGTTCTGAATGCAGTTGACAGAAGCACTCCTTGGGGTAAAACTGCCTATCTTATGATGCTTCTTGCCTGTGTATATGGATTGCGTTCCAGTGATATTAAAGCTTTGATTTTTAGTGGCATCAACTGGAAAAAACGAACCATAACAGTTTTACAATTCAAGACACATAGAGAAGTGTCACTTCCTATTACGGATGAAGTGATGTTTGCATTACTTGACTATATCAAAAATGTCCGCCCAAAAGTGGATAGCCCATACGTATTTATCCGGCTTAGAAAACCATATATTCCATACTCGGTAAATGACCATTTTGGAGATAAGATTTTGCCATACTTCAAACTTGCTGGTGTAGATACCAAAGGGAAACACCATGGCCTTCACTCGCTCAGACACAGTCTGGCTACAAACCTCTTTGAATCGGGAACCCCGGTAAATGAGATTGCCGTAATTCTCGGGCACACATCCGCAGCCTCAACGAAGGCATATGTCTGGTCTGATATTGAGCGCCTCAGGATAGCAGCATTGGAGGTGCCCCAAAAATGATTAATGACAAGGAGTTCCTTAAATTTGAAGAAGGTTTCTTCAAGCCGTATTTTGAAAAGTTCATAGAATTCAAACGAGGTAAAGGCGAAAAGGTTGCAAGTTCAACACTGATCCGTTTCAGAAAACTGAATAATTCACTTAACCAGTATCAGACAAATCAGATATCTGAGAAGATGATACGGGAGTTATTGGCTCCGCGTAATGGCCTTAGCGAAATTGAACGTCAATACATGGCATCAAACCTTCGGCAGTTTTGTTCCTTCCTGGTGCTTCTCGGAGTAAATGCAGCCGCTGTTCCGCCAAAGTATATGAAGATAACCAGATGTGAATTTCGTCCATATATTTTCAGCGATGAAGAATTACATCGCTTAGTCGTTGTTGCTGATTCACTTTCTCCATCATATAGGACCAAATCGCATCAACAGATTTATCCAGTGCTTGTAAGGATGCTCATAGGTACCGGGATGCGTATAGGAGAAGTTTTGGCACTGAAAAGGGAGGATGTTGATCCAATAAATGGTGTAGTTAAGGTGATAAATGGAAAAAACGGTGTTTCAAGATATATTCCTGTATCTGATAGTCTGAAAATGGTTCTCAGCAGTTATGCTGAAACTATCGATATGTCTGACGAAGACAAGCCGTTTTTTATTTCTTCCTATACTGGCGGCCATCTTACATATGATGCGATGAAATATATGTTTCCAAAGATGTTTAAGGCGGCAGATATATACATGGCAGATGGAAAAACACCCAACATCCACTCCATTCGACACACGTTCTGTACCAGAAGTCTGGAGAAAATGTTGGACAGCGGAATGAATATCTACACTGCCATCCCGATATTGGCTGCCTATGTTGGCCATGTGAATTACATGGATACGGAAAAATACATTCATTTCACGGAACGGGGACATAAAGACTTCATTGAAAAGGAAGCCTCCCTGGGGAGTATTTTCCCGGAGGTGATCGATGAGTGAATACTTATCCTTTTATGTCCAGCGCTATTTTATGTCGTACTTGATGAAACAGCATAATTATGGGGCGAATACTATCTCATCATACCGTGACACCTTCAGGCTGCTGCTTGCATTTATGGCAGAATCCAATACGGATATATCAAAGATAGAAATCTATGATATCAGCCATGAAAGAGTACTGGAGTTCATGACATGGCTTGCAGAAGTTAGAAAAAATGGAGTATCCACAAAAAATGTAAGGTTAGCACATATAAAATCATTTTTTCGATATGTAATGATGACTGCACCAGAGCATTCGGATCAATGCCGAAAAATACTTAGTATCCCTTTCGGAAAAGGGGAGAAGAAACCTCCCGTCTGTATGTCCACCGATGCAATAAAACAGTTGCTGGCAGCGATAGATTCCTCAGTTGACGAAGGGCTGCGTCATCTTGCACTTTTATCGCTTATGTACGATTCAGCTTGCAGGGTTCAGGAAATCATTGGTCTTAATGTTATGGATTTCCATCCTGGCCAATGCTGCAGGATTTATGTCCGTGGAAAGGGAAACAAATATCGTTTTATTCCCTTACTCAGTGAAACAGAAAAGATCGTATCAAAATATATCAAACGTTTCCGCCTTACACCGGATGCTCCATTGTTTTGTAATAAAAACGGGGAGCGGTTAACAAGGCAGGGCATCCGTTATATAATACAAAAATACTCCAAAATAGCCAACAAAAACGAACCAGGAATTATTGAAAGTTCTGCGTATCCTCACATACTTCGCCATAGTAAGGCTACACACCTTGTGAACAGAGGCGTAAACATATACAATGTCAGAGATTTCCTGGGGCATGAATCTGTGGCGACTACACAGGTTTATCTGACTACGAATCCTGAGATCACAAGAAAGGCTATAGAATCAGTTGCCGAGAAAACTGTACCTGAAAGTCTTGATTTCTTCTCTGAAGAGGAGCGGGATGATCTACTTTCTTTCTTGGATTCTTTAGGGTAGCAGACAAGTGTTAATGTAAAGTCAGTAAGAGATCAATGTAGCTAATGATTGCATGGAACTGTTTGGCTTTACATTAACAGCCACTTTACATTAAACCTCAAGACCGGAGTAACCAAGAATACCCGTTATGAAACCGTCATTCCCAGAGCCTACCAGGAAATGGCCGATCATTACGATACGGCGATTGTCCCGGCCCGGCCAAAGGCTCCTGACGACAAACCAAATGCAGAGGGTTCCGTGAAGTTTGCCACGACCTGGATCCTTGCCGCCATCAGGAATTATCACTTTCTCTCTTTTGAAGAGGCTTATGCCACCGTAAAAGAGAAGCTTGAGGCTCTGAACAATAAGTCTTTCAAGACCCGGAAAGGGAACCGCCACACGGCATATGAAGAGGAAGAACGCAGTTTTATGCATCCGCTTCCTCCCGCACCGTACGAGCTGGCTACATGGAGCACAGCGAAGATCCACAACGACTATACGATCACCGATGACCTCAATCGTTATTCGGTGCCCTTTGACCTGATCGGCGAGACCGTAGACATCCGCACTACAAGAGATACCGTGGAAGTGTTCTTCCGTGGCGGACGCGTTGCTTCCTATGTGCGCTTAAAAAAGGCCCAGCGCGATGCTGTTATGGTGCCGGGACATATGCCGGAAGCACACCGCAGATACCTCTCTTACAACAAAGACGCTTTCCTCTCATGGGCTGAGTCGGCAGGCTCCTTTGTTTCCGCAGTGATCCGTCAATTCCTGGAAGCCGGGAAGGAGCCGGAGCAGGGCTATAAATACTGTGTAAGCCTTATGAAGGCTGCAGACAGATATGGCCTTGCCCGTGTGGATGCCGCCTGTGAACGTGCATTAGCCTTTTCATCGACACCTGCGCTGAGGAGCATCCTCACCATTCTCAAAAACGGACAGGATAAGATTCCCCTCAATCAAGCCGCTGAAGCACCTGTGCCGAAAAATGGCACCTGCCATGGGATCACACGAGGCGCTGATGCTTTCCGGAAAGGGGGTGCAAACATATGATCAACCAGTCAACGATTGATACCCTCAAGCAGATGCGGTTCTCAGCCATGGCCAAAGAACTGGAGTCCCAGCTGAGCGATCCTGATACCTACAGCAGTCTCGGCTTCGAGGAGCGGATCGCTCTCCTGGTCGATGCAGAGTGGAACCGCCGCCAGACCAATAAGCTCGCCAAATGCATCCGTGATGCCGGATTTTCAGCGCCAAATGCTTGTATGGAAGAGATCGAATACCATCCGGACCGTAAGCTGGACAAGACGCAGCTGACACGCTTCTCCACCTGCAAGTATATCGATGACGGGCGGCATATCATCCTGAGTGGTGCCTGCGGCAGCGGCAAGACGTACATTGCATGTGCACTTGGCAATGCTGCCTGCAGAAAATTTAAAAAAGTACGTTACGTACGCCTTCCTGAGCTTCTGGAAGAACTGAATGTCGCTAAGGGCACCGGTGAATTCCGGAAAACCATTGCTTCTTACCTGAAAGTGGATCTTCTCATCCTTGATGAATGGCTCATCCGCCCATTGGTACAGCAGGAATCCTATAACCTGCTTGAGGTTGTGGAAGCACGGATCAAAAGCCAGAAGGGATCCATGATCTTCTGTTCCCAGTATCATACGGACGAATGGTATGGCAGGCTCGACCCCGCGTCAGCGGAAGGGAGCCCGATTTCCGAAGCAATCATGGACAGGATCATCCACAACGCCTATGACGTTTTTATTGATGGCCACGTCTCCATGCGAAAACGCCATGGGATCCAGACATCTGGAGAGGATGGTGATGGCAAATGATCCGGGATGATTACACCTCATGGGACGAATGCCCCGATGTTGATAACTGCGAACTGATCCAATCCTTCCTGGAACTCGTAGACTCCATGTTGAAAGACATCCAGCATCTGAAAGCTGAGACCGTAAAGGCCAGATATGAATTGAGCCAGAAGCTTGATCCGGAACATCAGTGGACCACTGGAGCTGATATTCTTTCTGATCTGGATACCCCGCATTACGATAACCTGGCGTACCAGGAGTACATGAGGATCTACTATGATGGCGGAGATCCAATGTCATTTAAGGAGCATGTGGATTCCATGATAAGGATTGCCCAGGGTCAGGATGACGACCGGTATTAAGTTGTCAAGGTTAATCTATAGTCATCAGCGTATGCGCTGGAATGACTCTATGTAAGATGTCCTGAAAACATCAGGTCATCGGCTGTGGAGTCAACGCTCCATCAGCACGGAATGCGTTTGCTTTGTTTAGCTGTCATTCATCTGGCAGGATGGCACTTGTCAATGTCGTAGTTGCGTCAGCGAGGCGATAACAGCCATTGCAAGCTCCATTCTCGCCAGATACCGTCTTTAGGCAAAGTAATCGAATATCGAGTGGATCAACCATCCGGAAGGATGGTTCACTTCACCGGAAAAGTGGTTCGCATCGTTGGCAAAGTACAGTTGCCGACCGGTACAGCCAACCGGCAAGGTGGTACTCTTGTTTCGGCAGGGTGGTACAGTTAGACCGTGCAGATGGTACTAATTCAGGTTCTTCCGCAAATATCCGTAAATCTAACATCCCCTGTACATTAACTTTGCGGCTAATAAATCTTTATTACAGCGGCCATACATGGTACGCTTTACCATCTTCAACTTGCTGTTTGTCCCCTCAACAAATCCGTTTGATAATGGACTGGCAACGGAATTTTCGACAGCATCAAGATCTTTTTCCAGGCCTTCCGCAAAACGAGAGAGTTCCTTCATGCCTGATTTTTTATAACGGTCAATAAATATATACAAAAGAGGCATACTTTTCCGTTCGTAAATCTCACGGAATTCACGGATGCAGGACTGGAGTTCCCTTAATTGCGGATATGTCTTCATCAGATACTCCTTGTGTACAGCTGAAAGTTCCATGCCCCTCCATAAGAAACGGAAAATACCACTCCTTGTGATGTGATCGTATTTCTGAATTTCTTTTTTCTTTTGGATAGATTCGGCCGTGGAGCTCCTGTAGACTGCAATATCAATCTGATGGATTTTAATAATTTTATTCATATAGTCATAAGCAGCTGTCAGTTTTCCTTTGTACCCTTTCTGGATTAACCTGCGGTAAACGTCTTTGCGGCTTATCCCTGCTGACAGTGCTTTGATAATATAGTCATAAAACTGATCCATTCCGCTGCGATAATTCCTTCGGCACAGGGATTCATAATCGCCATGAAGATATCTTGTTACTGTATTCCTCGAACAGTGCAGTTCTTTTGCGATCGCCCGTTTGCTATATCCTGCTGCCGCATATTCATGGATCGCATTGTATAATTGTACACTTTTTTCATTGTATTCACCAAAGTTATCCACAATGCAGGACGTTTTTTTTACGTTCCTCGTCCATGCTTTCCGTGGATAAAGGGGGATCCTCACTGTGCCCTGTTGGTATCTTGATATTTACTGGTACGACAGCGTTCACTGTATTTCTTATGACCTCTAACAGATTCTGATGCAGATGAAACCGGTCAGCTATCTGCAGGGCATCCGGAAGTATTTCCTGAATGGCGGAGGCATAGGCGCTGGAACGGTCACGTGTTACTGCCTTGACCTGTTTATTGTGGGACAGCCATTCTTTAAAGGCAGAACCGTCTCTCCCGTCAAGTATTGCAGCCGGCGTGTGAGTCGCTTCATCTACGATAATGGTTCCGTAAGTATGCCTTTTTTTAAAGGCAAAATCATCAACTCCGATAACGCTTCCGCATTTCGCAGCTTCCTGGAGAGTATAGCGTTTTGTGAGCAGGCGTATCACGGTATCGCCACTGACTTTAAGATTCATAGCCTTACAGATACGTGAGCATCCCTCACAGCTGGTCTCCATCGCTAATGTACAGATAAAGTCAGCGCAGCGTTCCGTCATTCGGCTATAATGGCTCAAGAAACCGTTAACTGTTTCGGAAAAAGTAGTAACTTCACAATCAGGGTTATCACATTGATATTCATAAGCATTTATCAGAAGCCATGTAGTTTTTCCAAGGACCGGAAGATCCTGGACTTTTCTTTCATAGGTTCCATGACGATGGGTTGAAATGGCCCCGCATTTTGGACATATACAATCCTTAGAGTGTGCGATTATTTTAATTTGTATCTCATGATCTGTCTGGCAGATCTCCGCAATTTCTAAATCGGTCGGATAGAAGTGTCGCAGATCAAGACTTGTTTCCGTGCACATAAATTTCCTCCGCTAAGTAAGACTATCTACCTATATCTTATCACACAATTTTGGATATTCAATAAAGAAAACGGATATTTGCGGAAGAACC
>DWWO01000076.1 GCA_019119675.1 Candidatus Mediterraneibacter faecipullorum
CTGGATGATCGAGCCGGAGATCGCGTTCGCGGATCTGGAGGATGATATGGACCTGGCTGAGGATATGCTGAAATATATCATCAGCTATGTGCTGGAAAATGCGCCGGAAGAGATGAATTTCTTCAATTCATTTGTGGATAAAGGGCTTCTGGAGAGACTTCACAATGTGGCAAATTCTGATTTTGCACGTATCACTTATACAGAAGCGATCGAACTTCTCGAGAAGAACAACGATAAATTTGAGTATAAAGTATCATGGGGATGCGACCTTCAGACAGAGCATGAGAGGTACCTCACCGAACAGATCTATAAACGTCCGGTATTTGTGACAGATTATCCGAAGGAGATCAAGGCATTCTATATGAAGCAGAACGACGACGGGAAGACTGTGGCAGCCGTAGACTGTCTTGTGCCGGGAATCGGCGAGATCATCGGCGGAAGCCAGAGGGAGGATGATCATGACAAACTCCTGACCCGTATGAGAGAGCTGGGACTTAAGGAAGAGGATTATGGTTTCTATCTCGACCTGAGAAAATACGGTTCTACAAGACACGCAGGATTTGGCCTCGGATTTGAGAGATGCGTGATGTACCTGACAGGTATGTCGAACATCCGTGACGTGATCCCGTTCCCGAGAACAGTAAACAACTGTGAGCTGTAAAAATGAAATAGAAATGTAATGTTACAGACAGGCAAGGGCGCAGAGTGGCCGGCAGATATGATCACCGGTATGCGCCCTCTTGTTTTTTGTGCGATACGCCCGGAGGGCGATCGAAGCAGGACCGGAAAAGGGAAAGGAAGAGCAGAACGATGAGATTTATCCATATAGCGGATGTACATCTGGGAGCACAGCCGGATGCAGGTCCGCTGTACAGCCGTCAGAGACCGCGGGAACTGTGGGAGACATTTGAACACGTGCTCCATATATGTGAAGAGGAGCAGACAGACCTTCTGCTGATCGCAGGAGATCTGTTCCACCGTCAGCCTCTGGTACGGGAGTTAAAGGAAGTTGATTATCTTTTTTCAGAGCTGACACATACAAAAGTAGTCCTTATCGCAGGGAATCATGACTATATCAGTGCAAATTCAAACTATCGTACATTTCAGTGGAGCCCGAATGTGTTCCCGCTCTTCGGGGAGAAGCTGCAGTATGCGGACTTCCCGGAGCTTCGGACTGCTGTATACGGGATGAGTTACCACAGCCGGGAGATCCCCCGTCCTCTGTATGACGCAGTGAGGCCTGCAGGCGCAGAGCAGTATGAGATCCTGCTGGCGCACGGCGGCGATGAGAAGCATATACCATTCGACCGGCGACGGCTGGAACAGTCGGGATTTGACTATATTGCTCTGGGACATATCCATAAACCGCAGATTTTTAGGAAAGACCAGATCATTTATGCAGGAGCACTGGAACCTGTGGACAAGAATGATACCGGGAAGCACGGATACGTGAAGGGAGGGATCACAGAGGAAGGCGTCCGGGCACAGTGGGTTCCGTGTGCATGCCGGGAGTATATCCACTTTGAGTCTGCTGTAGGAGTGGAGGATACGACGGGAAGCGTCAAGAAACAGATTGAGAAAAAAATAAATGAATATGGAAATGAAAATATTTACAAAATTGTGCTAGTAGGGAAAAGAAATCGAGATGTCTTGCTTGATCCGGAACGGATGAAAGGGGAGAAAAATATCCTCGAGATCATAGACCGGACCAGTCCTGCCTACGATTTTGAAAGGCTGTACGAGGAAAATGAAGACACAATCCTGGGTAGATATATCGGACGGTTCCGCGGATGCAGGGAGGGAAGCGTGGAGTATCAGGCTCTGTGCGAGGGAGTCGAGGCGCTGCTGGGCAGCAGACAGTGAGGAAAGAGACACATGGTAATAACAGAATTGTATATCAGGAATTTCGGAAAGTTGTCGGAGCGGCATTTTTACCTGAGGGACGGTGTGCAGGTGATCAGCGGGGAGAATGAGTACGGCAAGACCACGCTGCACGCTTTTATCAGGGCAATGCTCTTCGGGCTGGAGCGGGGGCGCGGCAGAGCGGCGGCGAAGGATGATTTCAGCCGCTATGAGCCGTGGGACGATCCGGGAAGCTATGCGGGAGTCATGCGGTTCACCTGCGGCGGCCGCAGCTTCCGGCTGGAGAGAAACTTTGCCCGTCAGACAAAGCAGGTATCACTGGTCTGTGAGGATGACGGAGAAGAACTGTCAGTAGAGCACGGAGATCTGCAGATGCTGCTTGGAGGCATGACGGCAGAGCTTTTCGACAATACAGTATCCGTCGGCCAGCTTAAGGCGGCGCCCGGACAGGAACTTTCCGATGCACTTGCAAACTATGCGGCGAATTATTATGAGACAGGCGGAGGAGAATATGATCTGAGCAAGGCTCTAAAAAGTCTTGACGAGAAGAAGCGGGCGGTCCGCCGGGAACTCCGTGATGAGGAGGCTGCCGGTGAGACAGAGCGAAAGAAACTCCTGCAGAAAAGCCGCTATCTGGAAGAAGACATCAGGCGTCTTGATGCGCAATATAAAGAAATAGAAAAAACACTACGAGAACTGCCTGGTCCGGAACGGACAGACGTTCACGGGAAAAATAGATTTATCATCGGCGGAATTGCTGCGATATGTGCAGGTGTCCTGCTTTTGCTGTGGAGCCTGTGGAGCGGGCATGAATCAGGCCGGGGTCTGTCAGCAGTATCGGTTCTGACGGCGCTGGTTCCGGTGTTGGCTGCAGTGGCCGGTGTATTTCTGCTGGCAGCAGGATATGCGGGAAAGTTCAGATCACACAGAAACCGGTCCGAAGCAGATGAGCAGCGGCGCTGGGAACTGGAGCGGATCCGTTCGGAGCTAAGAGAAAAGGAAATCCGGCGTGAAAATATAAGAGAACAGTATGAGGAAGCTGAAAAAAGTGACAGCCAGATCAGGCTGGAAGAACAATGCCGGGCACTGGAACTGGCCGTTGAAGAACTGCAGAAAGCTGCACAGGTAACTGCCGGGAGTATGGAGCGGAGTATGAGCAGGAGGGCGTCGGAAATATTTTCCGCTATTACGGATGGAAAATATCGATCGCTTGAGACAGACCGGCAGAGAGGCATTACTGTATGGGATGGAGAACGGAAAATCCCTGCCGGGCGCCTGAGCCGGGGAACAGTGGAGCAGATTTATTTCTGTATCCGGATGGCGGCAGCGGAGATCCTGACGGAAGAACCCCTTCCGCTCATATTGGATGATGTATTTGCATTTTATGATGACAAAAGGCTGGAATCTGTATTAAAATGGTTGAGTGGACAGGGAAAGCAGGTTATAATATTTACCTGTCACAGCCGGGAGAAAGAACTCCTGCGTAATATGTGATAAAGTTTGAGAAAGAAGAGTTTCAGATGAAGATAAATTTGCCGAGAAAAGTGCTGATGATCATTAATAATCTGCAGCTCCACGGTTACGAGGCGTATGCAGTAGGCGGCTGCGTGCGCGATTCGATCCTGGCAAGGAGACCGGAGGACTGGGATATCACGACGTCCGCCCGTCCGGAGGAGATCAAGAAGCTGTTCCGCAGGACAGTAGATACGGGAATCGAGCATGGTACGGTCACGGTCCTGCTGGGCAAGGACAGTTATGAAGTGACGACGTACCGGATCGATGGAGCATATGAGGACAGCAGGCATCCGAAGGAAGTGCGTTTTACGAATAATCTGGAGGAGGACCTGCGGCGGAGGGACTTTACGATCAATGCAATGGCTTACAACGATGAAGTGCGTCTGGTAGATGCATTCGGAGGAATGCAGGATCTGAACCATCATCTGATCCGGTGCGTGGGTGAGCCGAAGGAACGATTTTCCGAGGATGCCCTGCGGATCCTGCGGGCAGTGCGTTTCTCCGCGCAGCTGGATTTTCCGATTGAGCCAAAGACAGCGGAGGCTGTGAGGGAGCTGGCCCCTACTCTGAAAAATATCAGTGCGGAGCGGATCCAGGCTGAGCTGGTCAAACTGCTCGTATCCCCTCATCCGGAGCGGATTCAGGACGCATATGAGCTGGGGATCACAAAGGTCATCCTGCCGGAGTGGGATGCGATGGTCGGGGTGGAACAGAACACACCGCACCACAAATATGACGTGGCGCAGCACACGCTGCACGCCCTGAAAAATGTCAAGAGAGACAAGATCCTGCGGCTCACCATGCTGTTCCATGACATGGGAAAACCTGCGGTCAGGACGACGGATGAGAACGGCAGGGATCACTTTAAGGGCCACGCTCTGGTCAGCGAGGAGATTGCAAGGAAGGTCATGCGCAGGCTGAAATTTGACAATGACACTGTGAAGAAAGTGACCAGACTCGTGTGTTACCACGATTACAGGATGGAAGCTACGCCGAAAAATGTGCGGCGCGCCATGAACCGGATCGGCGTGGAGCTTTTTCCATATTACCTCGCTGTCAGGATGGCAGATGCCAAGGCACAGAGTCCTTACCGCAGAAGAGAAAAGATAGAGAATATCATCGCTGTGAGAGAACTCTATCAGGAGATCCTCATCAATGATGAGTGTATCACCCTGCGTCAGCTCGCGGTAAGCGGCAGGGATCTGATGGAACTGGGGATGCGTCCGGGACGGGAACTGGGAAGTATGCTCAGCGAACTTCTGGAATATGTGATCGATGATCCGCAGCGGAATACAAAAGAGATACTTTGCGATTATGTAAAAGAAAAACTGGATTTGTAATCATACCCGGGCTGCTCCCGTCATACATTAGAGAGAGTCAGAATACGTGTTGACAGGGGGCAGCCATGAGAGAAGAATACGAACTGGAAGTATTGGAACGTTATGATATAGAAGTGAGGAGCACCCGAAAGATAAGGGGTGCGTTTTTTTGCGATACGAATGAGGGAACGATGCTGCTGAAAGAGACAAAGATATCCGGGCAGCGCGCTCCCTTATTATATATGGTGCTCAACTGTCTTGAAACCCGGGGAAATGTTAAAGTTGACACGCCTGTGTTCACGCGGGACGGAGAACTGATTGTGAGTTCACGGGAAGGCAGACGCTATATGCTGAAGAAATGGTATCAGGGGCGGGAGTGTGATCTGCGGCAGGAGCGGGAAGTGCTTCGGGCTGTGGAGACACTCGCCGTACTGCATAACGAACTGGAGCGGATCATGCCGGAAACAGTCCGGGAACGGAATCCCGTGGAGGAGATCCGGCGGCATAACCGGGAGCTGAAAAAAGTGAGAAGTTTTATCCGCAGCAGGGTTACAAAGAATGAGTTTGAATATCTGTTCCTGGAGAATTTTGAGAAAATGTATCAACTGGCGGAGCAGGTTCTGGTCAGGATGGAGAGTTCGGGGTGTCCGGTCCTTTTTCAGACTGAGCTTTCAAAAGGAAGTCTGGCACATGGAGAATACAATTATCATAACATTCTTGTGATGGAATCAGGTATGGCGGTGACAAACTTTGAACGCATGCATGCCGGTATACGAGTGGATGATTTGTATTATTTTATTAGAAAAACAATGGAAAAGTATACATGGAAACAAAAAACAGGACAAAAAATCCTTGAAGTCTATGGAAATACCCGGCAGCTCGGCAGGGAGGAAAAAGAATATGTGGGACTGCGTCTCGCCTATCCGGAAAAGTTCTGGAAAACTGCAAGCAGCTATTACCACTCAAATAAAGCGTGGCTGCCGCAGAAATACGTGGAAAAACTTCAGCTGGCGGTAAAGCAGACAGAGGAAAAACGAGCTTTTCTGGAAAATATTTTTTCCATCAGTATCTAGCAAAGATTTATTGCTGTTTCAGCGGAAACATGGTATATTAATACTGGATTTATTGTGATTTTTATATGAAAAATCAACACAAAAAATAGTAGGAGTGGTAAAAATGTATCAAAAAGAGTATGAACGCTGGATGGCAGCAGATCTGGAAGACCCGGACCTGAAACCGGAATTATCTAAGATTGAAGGAAATGATGATGAAATCAAGGAGCGCTTCGCGGTAGCACTGAAGTTTGGAACAGCCGGACTGCGCGGCGTCCTCGGAGCAGGTACGAACCGCATGAATATCTATGTGGTACGCCAGGCTACACAGGGACTGGCAAACTGGGTAAAGACCCAGGGCGGAACGCAGACAGTTGCGATCAGCTATGACAGCCGCTTAAAGAGCGATGTATTTGCCAAGACAGCGGCAGGCGTACTCGCAGCCAACGGTATCAAAGTAAGGATCTACGATGCACTGATGCCGGTGCCGGCACTTTCATTTGCGACACGGTACTATAACTGCAATGCAGGTGTCATGGTCACAGCATCCCACAATCCTGCAAAATATAACGGATACAAGGCATATGGACCGGACGGATGCCAGATGACAGACGATGCGGCTGCGATCGTATACGAAGAAATCCAGAAGACAGATGTGCTTACAGGTGCGAAATATATGTCTTTTGCACAGGGCGTTGAGGAAGGCCTGATCCGCTTTGCAGGTGATGACTGCAAGAGAGCACTTTACGATGCTATCGAGTCCCGTCAGGTACGTCCGGGCCTCTGTAAGACAGCAGGACTTAAACTGGTATACAGCCCGCTGAACGGCTCAGGCCTGATCCCGGTGACACAGGTATTAAAAGATATCGGCATCACAGATATCACGATCGTGCCGGATCAGGAGTATCCGAACGGTTACTTTACAACCTGCAGTTATCCGAACCCGGAGATTTTTGCAGCACTTGAGCAGGGACTTAATCTTGCGAAAGAGACAGGCGCTGACCTGATGCTGGCGACAGATCCGGACGCTGACCGCGTGGGTATCGCGATGAAATGCCCGGACGGCTCCTATGAGCTGGTGAGCGGAAATGAAGTAGGAGTACTGCTTCTTGATTATATCTGTGCCGGACGTATTGAGAAAGGTACAATGCCGGAAAAGCCGGTGGCAGTGAAATCCATCGTATCCACTCCGCTTGCAGATGCAGTGGCTGAAAAATACGGTGTAGAACTTCGCAGCGTCCTGACCGGATTCAAGTGGATCGGTGATCAGATCGCACAGCTCGAGGAAGCGGGAGAAGTTGACAGGTTTATCTTCGGATTCGAGGAAAGCTATGGATATCTTGCAGGACCGTATGTGCGTGATAAAGATGCAGTTATCGGATCTATGCTGATCTGCGAGATGGCAGCTTACTACAGGAGCATCGGCAGCTCTCTGAAGCAGAGGATGGAAGAAATCTATGCGGAGTATGGCCGCTATCTGAATAAAGTCGACAGCTTTGAATTCCCGGGATTAAGCGGAATGGACAAGATGGCCGGCATCATGCAGGGGCTGAGAGATAATCCGCTGACTGAGATCGCGGGATATAAAGTTACATCTGTGACAGATTATCAGAAACCTGAAGAGACGGGGCTTCCGGCAGCGAATGTATTGATCTATAAACTGGAGAATAATGAGACTGTCATTGTCCGCCCGTCAGGTACAGAACCGAAGATCAAAATCTACTATACAACACTTGGAAAAGACTTAGCTGAAGCAGAGCAGGAAAAGGAAAAACTGGCGGATGCTCTGAAGCCGGTCATGGCATAGAATAATACCGTAAAAAACGGTGAAAATTCTTGACAAAGCATGGTGAAACCGTTATAACAATACATAAAGGCGGAAAATGCGGCTGTTTGGGGCATTTTCCCCTTTAAAATCAGAATAGAAATTGTATGTATGTACAATAAAGAGGAGGAATTAATCCATGAACAAAACAGAATTGATCGCAGCTATTGCAGAGAAAGCAGAAATTTCCAAGAAAGATTCTGAGAAAGCTCTTAAAGCTTTTGTTGACGTAGTTACAGAGCAGCTTAAAAATGACGATAAAGTTCAGCTTGTTGGATTCGGAACATTTGAAGTGAGCAAGAGAGCTGCAAGAGAGGGAAGAAACCCGCAGACAGGTAAGACAATGAAGATCGCAGCTTGCAAGGCTCCGAAGTTCAAAGCAGGAAAAGCTTTAAAGGATGCTATCAACTAATCTCAGATTGATTATAGAGAGATAGAAAAAACAGGCACTTACGATGAAAAACATTGTAAGTGCTTTTGCTTTAGAAAGGGAGAAAAAATGCGGTTAGACAAATTTTTGAAGGTATCCAGACTGATCAAGCGCCGGACTGTGGCAAATGAGGCATGTGACGCAGGACGTGTCACGATCAATGAAAAACCGGCGAAAGCGTCAGCACAGGTAAAGCCCGGGGATGTGATCGACATTCAGTTCGGTACGCGGAATGTGAAGGTTGAAGTATTGAAATTACAGGATACAACAAAGAAAGAAGAAGCAGCAGATCTGTTCAAATATCTGTAGCAACAGTTCAGCCATCTATAGTAATAATTCCGGATGTTCCCTCATATATTTAAAAACAGAGTGGGAGGGAGTACGGATGGAAGAACAGCGCATTGCAAAATCGCACAAACTTGTGGTAAATAACAGAAAAACAAGCATGGTGACAGGCGTCCTCGATGTCCTGTCCTTTGACCTGAATGAGATCCTGCTTGAAACAGAGCAGGGAATGCTCATGGTCAAGGGGACGGATCTCCATGTGAACCGGCTCAGCGTGGAGAAGGGGGAGGTGGACCTGTCGGGAAATATAGACAGTATTGCCTATTCCAGTGCCAGCCCGACCGGGAAACAGGCAGAAAATTTTCTGTCGAAACTCTTTAAGTAGGGCTGCGTATGATACTGGGGATTGGCGCAGAGAGCGGGATTTTTCTGTATGCGGGACTGGCCGGCATGACTGTACTGTGTACATACTATATTCTGATATGCTTCAGGAAGCTGATACGGCACAGTAATCTTGCGGCCGGCATAGAGGATGTGATATTCTGGATTGCGGCGAGCATATATATTTTCCGGAAAATGTATGAGACAACATACGGGAGTATCCGGTGGTTTTTTGTGCTCGGCGTATTATGTGGAGCAGGTATTGGATATCTTTTATTCCGCCTGCTGAACTGTTTAGTTAAAATTAAAGAAAAGTCTTGAAAAGTACAGGAAAACCAGATAGAATATTTTAATAATGGGGTATAAAAATATATTAATAAGCAGGGTGAGTATACATGAATAAGACAAGACGACAGCAGGGAGCAGGCCGTCAGCAGAACAGAAAGAAGAATTCCAGACTTCGCCATTATAAGCGAAGTATACTGATGATCTGTATGGTGCTCGTATTTCTTTCGGGAGCCCTTGCCATCGGTTCCATGAGCCTCAACGCAAAGAATGCTGAGTACAAGGCTCAGGAGGAGGAGCTGCAGGCTCAGATAAAGGAAGAGGAACAGCGCTCGAAAGAGATTGATGAATTTGAAGATTATGTCAAGACGGACGACTATATAAAGGATACCGCAGAGGACAAGCTGGGGCTGGTCGATCCGAACGAGATCATATTTAAGCCGTCAAAATAGATGGCAGGCACAACTAAATGAGAGAAGAGAATTGTACCAATGAAAACTCCGGGAGAATCCTCCCGGAGTTTTTGCGCGATAAGCCCGGAGAGCGGGCGTATGGACGGGAAAGCCTGCCTGGACAGACATTCGGACATTCGACAGGCCTATATAGTTGGAAAGGAGATAAACCATGAGTGAAGGACAGACACTTCACGGCAGCCCCTATGTGGAACAGATAGAAAAATATGCGCATTCCCTCAAGCAGCTCTCGAGGACATTCCTCGGGCTTGAGGAAAAGAAGAAGGCGTTTTCCAATGAAGAGATAGAGGGAATGTTCTCACGGGTCCGTGAAAAGGTGTGCGGAAAATGTGAAAAATGCGGCTGGTGCTGGGGAGAAAATTTTGTGCACACATATCAGATGGGATATGAGATCCTTTCGGCAGTGGATCAGTACGGCAATGAACTTAATACAGAGGTGAAGCGGAAGCTGATGCAGCGCTGCATTATGGCGCCGCGGTTCCTGCGGGAGATGCTGGCAGGATTTCATGACGCGAGACAGAACATTATGTGGGTCAACCGGATCGCACGGAGCAGAGAGAGCTGTGCTATTCAGATGGACACCTTTGCCGATATGATCGAGAATACGGCCCGGGAGCTTGAAAACAGCATTGTAACGGATGACAGGCTGGAAAAGAGGATCATGGCGGCGCTCAAGAAGAAAGGGCTCCGTGTATTATATATTTATTTTTTTATGAACGGAGAGGGAAAATATGAGATACACGTCACGGCCAGAAGCATGAAAAAACAGAAGGTTACTGTCAGGGAAGTCGTGAGCGCGGTCACAGAGTGTGTGGGACGTAAGTTTGTCCTGCCAGGAGACAGTGCGCAGATGATCGGAAATGATTACATGACGGTGGTATGTGTGGAGGGCCCCTCATATTATGTCATGCAGGGCACTGCAAGGATAGGTAAAGACTGTGCCCGGATATCCGGCGATAATTTTGCTCTCATGGAGATGCCCGGCGGGAGGTATGCCGTGGTATTATCGGATGGTATGGGATCAGGAGAAACAGCGTGCAGAGAGAGTACCCTTGTCGTCGAACTGCTGGAGGAACTGCTGGGCGCAGGATTTCCCGAAAAGACAGCGATCCAGATGATAAATACGACTCTGGTCATAGGGCGGGAAGAAATACATTATTCTACGGTAGATATGACTGTATTCGATCTGTATACCGGTGAGTGTGAGATCATAAAGGCCGGGGCTTCCTCCACATTTATTAAGAAGAAAGACAGTGTCGAGCATTTGAGCTCTACAAGTCTGCCTATCGGGGTGATGAATCATATTGAGATTGATTCGGTAAAGCGGCAGCTTGAGGACGGCGATTTCGTCATCATGGTCACAGACGGCGTGCTTGACGCACTTCCGGTGGGGGAGCAGGATATCCTGCTGGAGACGATCATACAGGGTACCGAGATCGCAAATCCGAAGGAGATGGCTCATCATGTGCTGGAGCAGGTGCTTGCATGGACAGGGAAAGAGCCGGCGGATGATATGACTGTGATGGCGGTGGGAATATGGAAAGACTGAACTGTTATCTTTACAATTAGAAATGAATTGGTTATAGTTTACATATGATGAAGAATATAATAGAACAGACAGGAATATATATCAGGAAGCACGGTATGATCAGAGCAGGAGATACCGTGATCACAGGCGTATCGGGAGGAGCGGATTCGGTATGCCTGCTTTTTATACTCTCGAAGCTGCAAAAAAAGCTGGGATTTGAGATAAAAGCATGTCATGTCAATCATGGCATAAGAGGTGAAGCAGCGGATGCAGACGAGGCTTATGTAAAGCAACTGTGTGAGAGCTTAAGGATACCATGCCGATTTTTTCATGAAAATGTGGAATGGATCGCCAAAAAAAGGAAACAATCTCCAGAAGAGGCGGGGCGTATGGTCCGGCGGGAGGCGTTTGAGACAATGTGCAGGGAAGACGGCGGCACAAAGATCGCAACCGCCCACCACAGAGATGATAATGCAGAGACTGTCCTTCTCAATATTGCACGGGGGACCGGCCTGAAAGGACTGTGCGGAATCCGTCCTGTTCAGGGAAAATGGATCCGTCCGCTTCTCGGTCTCGGCAGAGAGCAGATTGAAATTTTTCTGACAGAACAGGGGATCAGATGGTGTACGGATGCGACCAATGAGGAAGACGCGTATACGAGAAACCGCATCCGTCATAATATCCTGCCGGTGCTTAAGAGCCAGGTCAATGAGGGGGTTGTCCGCCATCTGGAAGAACTCTCCGTGCAGGCGCAGGAAGTGTGGGAGTATCTGGAAAAGGGTATAGAAGCTGCGTGGGAGCGGTGTGTGGAAATACCAGGACAGGAAGAGCGGGAAGAAAAGAGCCGGACGCTGGAGCACGTGCGCGGTACAGGGGTGGACCGCGTGTGCAGCAGATGCGAAAGTTTGCACATAGACGGAGCCTGTCTGAAACAGGAGCCGCCTGCAGTACAGAAGATGCTCGTGAAAGAATGTCTTGCATCTGTCCGCGGAAGCGAGAAAGATATCGGTGCAGTACATTTGCAGGCAGTTATGGAACTGTTTGGCAGACAGTGCGGCAGAAAACTGGATCTGCCGGGAAATGTTACCGCAGAGCGGACATACCGCGGTGTTTTGATCAGCAGGCGGTCGGAAACGGGGCGCGCAGCTGCGCAGGAGGATGAGGTCCGGCTCAATATTCCGGGAATCACTTCGCTGCCTGACGGAATCCGTAAGGCGGACTGCCGGTTTGTGGATATTTCCGAGGCCGGAAAAGCAAAAGAGATACCACAAAAAAGCTACACGAAATGGATTGATTATGATATAATAAAATGTAATCTTTCTGTGCGGACACGGCATAGCGGGGACTATCTGGTGGTGGATGATAAAGGGAGCCGCCAGAAACTGAAGTCCTGGTTCATCAATGAGAAGATTCCCCAAAAAGAGCGGGATGAGATGCTTCTTGTTGCGGACGGGCAGCATATTGTATGGATACCCGGGCACAGGATGAGCCGTGCCTGTCAGATCAGTAACAGGACAGAGAAGATTCTTGAGATAAAGATAACGGAGGATAAGAGAAATGTCAGAAACGATCAGGGTACTGATTCCGGAGGAGAAAGTTGACGAGAGGATCAGGGCACTCGGGCAGCAGATCAGTGAGGATTATGCAGGAAAACAGATCCATTTGATCTGCGTGTTAAAAGGCGGCGTATTCTTTATGTGCGAGCTGGCAAAGCGGATCACCGTGCCGGTCTCCATGGATTTTATGTGCGTGGGAAGCTACGGGGACGGAACTGCATCCAGCGGTGTGGTGCGCATCGCAAAAGACCTTGATGAATCCATCGAGAATAAAGAAGTGCTCATTGTAGAGGACATTATCGACTCAGGCAATACGCTGTATTACCTGATCGACGTGCTGAAAAAGAGAAATCCGGCCAGCATGAGACTGTGCACTCTTCTGGACAAACCGGACAGAAGAGTCAAAGACGTGAAAGTTGATTACTGCGGATTTGAGATCCCGGATGAATTTGTAGTGGGATACGGGCTTGATTATGCCCAGAAATACAGAAATCTTCCTTACATCGGCGTGGTGGAAGGACTGGAACAGGAAGGAGTATAAGATTTGGACAATAACAGGAAATACAGGGGTATCAGCGGCTCTACGATACTGATGTTCATCGCGATCGTGGTAGCTGCGCTCTGGATGGCAAGCCGGATGCAGATACACCGGCAGGAGATGACATATACGGATTTTGTCTCCCAAGTGCAGGAAGAAAACGTGACAGACGTATATATCGATCAGAACAGCGCCGTGCCTACCGGTACGGTGTCCTTTATGCTGAAGGAAGAGAGCGAAGCGAGGTCTGTCAATGTATCAAATGTTGAGGTGGTAGAAGATCTGCTCGATGACAACGGAGTGGAATACAGCCTGTCAGCAGTGCCGGAAGATTCTGTCTTTACAACGATACTGCTCCCGCTGCTGATCACACTGGCTGCGGTGCTGCTGCTCTTCTATCTGATGAACCGGCAGGGCGGCGGGGCCAATGCCAAGGCGATGAACTTCGGCAAGAGCCGTGCCAGGATGACGAACCAGAATGAGATCAAGGTAACATTTGCTGATGTGGCAGGTCTGAAGGAAGAGAAAGAAGAACTGGAGGAAATCGTAGATTTCCTGAAAGCACCGAAAAAATATGTACAGGTCGGTGCGAGGATTCCGAAAGGAGTTCTTCTTGAGGGACCTCCGGGAACCGGTAAGACACTGCTGGCAAAGGCAGTTGCCGGCGAGGCGGGAGTTCCGTTCTTCAGTATCTCAGGTTCGGACTTTGTAGAGATGTTCGTTGGTGTAGGAGCATCCCGTGTGCGCGATCTGTTCCAGGATGCAAAGAAAAATGCACCATGCATCGTGTTTATCGATGAGATCGATGCCGTTGCGAGACGGCGCGGAAGCGGCCTGGGAGGCGGACATGATGAGAGAGAGCAGACACTGAACCAGCTTTTGGTGGAGATGGATGGTTTTGGCGTAAACGAGGGAATCATCGTTATGGCGGCCACAAATCGCAAGGATATCCTTGACCCTGCAATCTTAAGACCGGGACGTTTTGACCGTAATGTAATCGTAGGCCGCCCGGATGTGGGAGGGCGAGAGGAAATCCTCAAAGTCCATGCAAAGAATAAACCTCTTGGAGAAGATGTAGACCTGAAACAGATTGCCCAGACAACGGCAGGATTTACAGGTGCTGATCTGGAGAATCTGTTAAATGAAGCGGCAATCCTTGCAGCAAAGGACAACCGCGTATATATCCAGCAGCAGGATATCCGCCATGCATTTGTGAAGGTGGGTATCGGTGCGGAGAAGAAGAGCCGTATCGTATCTGAGAAAGAAAAGCGCATTACGGCATACCATGAGGCAGGACATGCGATCCTGTTCCATGTGCTTCCGGATGTGGGACCTGTATACAGTGTATCGATCATCCCGACAGGCGGTGCCGGAGGCTATACGATGCCTCTGCCGGAGCATGATGATATGTTTAATACGAAAGGACATATGCTCCAGGAGATCACAGTGGCTCTTGGCGGCCGCGTGGCGGAAGAGGAGATATTCGATGATATCACAACGGGGGCATCCCAGGATATCAAACAGGCAACGGCGATCGCCAAATCCATGATCACTAAGTTTGGTATGTCCGAGAGGCTCGGACTGATCAATTATGACAACGATAGTGATGAAGTATTTATCGGACGTGATTTCGGACATACGTCGCGGGGCTATGGCGAGAAAGTCGCAGGAACGATAGATGAAGAAGTGAAGAGGATCATTGACGAGTGCTATCTGAAAGCGCGTGCGATCATTCAGGAACATCATGATGTGCTTGATGCGTGTGCCAAACTCCTGCTCGAGAAAGAGAAGATCACAAGAGGCGAGTTTGAAGCTTTATTTGAGGACAGCGAAAAAGAGGAGGCCTGATGTTATGAACAGAGAAGCGCTGTTCTGTGACGGTACGCAGGATTATGTGATTCCTGCGGAACCGGAAGTAAATGAGAAGATCACACTGCGTTTCCGAACAGCACACAATGATGTGGAAGAGGTAAGTCTCCTGACCGGAGACCGCAGCTATTCCATGTGGAAAATCTGTGCAGGAGATGAATTTGATTTTTACGAGATCGAATGGCAGCTGGGAGAGGAGCCGTTTCATTACTCATTTGAGATAAAGAGTGGTGAACAGATCTGGTTTTATAACCGTTACGGTGTATCGGATCACCGAGAGGACTATTATGCCTACACGATCGTGCCGGGCTTTAAGACGCCGGAGTGGGCGAAAGGCGCGGTCATGTATCAGATTTTTGTAGATCGTTTTTGCAACGGGGATACGTCCAACGATGTGGAAGATAATGAATATATCTATATCGGGGCTCCGAGCAGGAAGATAAAGGACTGGGATCAGGTGCCGGAGGCTCTTGATATCCGGAACTTTTACGGAGGAGACCTGCAGGGGGTGCTGGATAAGCTGGATTATCTTCAGGATCTGGGAATTGAAGTGATTTATTTTAATCCATTGTTTGTATCTCCGTCCAACCACAAATATGATATTCAGGATTATGACTATATAGATCCCCATTACGGGAAGATCATAGCGGACGGGGGAGAGCCGCTGCCCGAAGGGGCTGAGGATAATATCCATGCTACAAAGTATCAGCAGCGGGTGGGAGACATCCGCAATCTGGAAGCCAGCAACGAGCTGTTTGCAAAACTGGTGGAGGAGATGCACAAACGCGGGATGCGTGTGATCCTGGACGGAGTGTTCAACCACTGCGGATCATTTAATAAATGGCTTGACCGGGAGCGGATCTATGAACCGCAGCCGGGGTATCCGAAAGGGGCATACGTGAGCGCAGACAGTCCGTACAGGGGATTCTTTCATTTCCATGACGACCGCGATGAAGCGTGGCCGTATAACGGAAGCTACGACGGATGGTGGGGACATGATACACTGCCGAAGCTCGCTTATGAAGATTCACCAGAACTTGAGCAATATATTATGGATATAGGAAAGAAATGGGTTTCTCCACCGTATAATGTAGACGGCTGGCGGCTTGATGTAGCGGCGGATCTTGGCTGCAGCAATGAATACAATCATATGTTCTGGAAACGCTTCAGAAAAGAAGTAAAAGAGGCGAACCCGGATGCACTGATCCTTGCAGAACACTATGGCGATCCGATCGAGTGGCTTCAGGGCGATGAATGGGACAGTGTAATGAATTATGATGCATTCATGGAACCGCTGACCTGGTTCCTTACGGGGATGGAAAAGCACAGTGACGAAAGACGTACCGATCTTTGGGGCAATCCGGACAATTTTGTAGGAGCGATGCACCATTTCATGGCCAGCATGCTCACGCCGTCACTTCAGGTGGCGATGAACGAGCTGTCCAATCATGACCATTCGAGATTCCTGACACGGACGAACCATATTGTCGGACGTGCAGAACATGTCGGGGCTAAAGCAGCCGAGGAAGGGATAAATCTTGCGGTCATGCGCGAAGCAGTTACAGTTCAGATGACATGGGTGGGAGCACCTACGATCTACTATGGCGATGAAGTCGGATTGTGCGGCTTTACAGATCCGGATAACAGAAGAACGTATCCGTGGGGGCGGGAGAATAAAGAACTCCTGGAGTTCCACAAAGAGATGATAAGGATACATAAAGAGGAAAAGCCTTTGAGAAAGGGTTCTGTCAAACTCCTCCATGCGGATCATAACGTACTTGCATACGCAAGGTTCCAGGCGGATGAACAGATCGTTGTCGTGCTCAATAACAGTAAGGAATTAAAACAGGTGACAGTACCGGTGTGGCTGTCAGGAGTAGACAAAGAAGGCAGGATGAAACGCCTGATCTACACATATGAAGAAGGATATACGACGGCCTATGATGAGTATATCGTGGAAAATGGTGAGATCGTGCTCAATATGGGGCGGCACTCGGCTGTAGTGCTGAAACCCGTGAGGCCGGCGTGGTTTTAGGAGAAAAATAAGCATTGATTTCAGGAAAGTCGGAGTGCGGCATTTTGCTGACAGCTCCGACTTTCTTTCTATGGACTGGTTAAAAACAGAATAACTGGCTGTTTTGAAATATCCAGATGCATGATATCATTGAGCACAGATGAAAACAGAGAAAGCAGGAAGAAAGATATGACGAAGAAAATAGCAGTGATCAATGATCTGTCCGGTTTCGGGAAATGCTCCCTGACAGCGGCAATTTCTGCAATCGCCGCGATGGGCGTTCAGCCGTGCCCTCTCCCGACAGCAGTTTTAAGCGCGCAGACCGGATATCCGAGTTATTACTGTGATGATTATACAGATCGGATGGAACTCATATATAAAGAGTGGGAAAAGATACAGGTGCATTTTGACGGCATTTATACCGGGTTTATGGCAGGCGGGCACCAGATCAGGAAAGTGCTCGACTTTCTGGATGCATTTTATAAGAAGGATACATTCCTTGTGGTAGACCCGGTAATGGGAGATAACGGAAACCGTTATCCGATCTTTACACCTGAGCTGGTGGCAGAGATGAAATCTCTTGTTTCCCGCGCTGATATCATTACGCCTAATCTGACGGAATTATGCCTTCTGACAGGTACGGACTACCACATGATAAAAGTGATGACGGAGGAGAAACATCTGGTTACCGTAGCGGAACAGATGGCGAGAAATCTGATGACAGGGGGGACAAAAGAAGTGCTTGTCACGGGAATCCGTTTCGCTGACGAGGAGAGCGGCGAGGAGATGATGGGCAATCTGGCAGTAACGAAAGGCGGGGCTTCATTTTCGGCGTTCCCGTTTATTGGAGAGAGCTTTTCCGGGACAGGCGATCTGTTTGCCTCGGTGGTCGCAGGAGGACGGGCGCGCGGCGACAGTCTGGCGGATACGATGAAACTGGCGGGAGAGATGATCGAGCGGGCGATCCGGGATTCCGTGAAAAATAATGTTCCGAGAAATGACGGCGTGGACTATGAAAAATATCTGTGGATGCTCGGGGAGAAGAACCGTGAAGCGTGCATGAAGGAACAGGTCAGCGGATAATAAGGGAACGGCAGACTTTTTGGTCTGCCATTTTTTTCGACATTTATCCGACATTGATGCAACAAACCATATGTGATCTGACTCTAATATAAAACAGGAAAATACTGCACGAGAGGAGGGGTGCGGATGAATGGGAACGGGAATGAGCCGCAGGAGGAACTTCAGCTCATAAAGCGGGCGAAAAGGGGAGACGTAAAAGCATTTTCCCAGCTATATGCGGGGATTTATACGGAGTTGTATAAATTCGCTCTTTATACGATACGGCACCGTCAGGATGCAGAGGATGCAGTGAGCGAGACCGTAATGACTGCATGGGAGAAAATGAAAGATTTGAGAAGAGACGAATCTTTCAGGAACTGGATGTTTACGATCCTGAATAATCAGTGCAGAAAGATCCTGCGTGAACAGCGAAAAGTATCCGGGATGGAGGACCAGACGGAAAAAAGAGAAAACTCTCAGATGGAGA
>DWWO01000077.1 GCA_019119675.1 Candidatus Mediterraneibacter faecipullorum
TTTGCTCATAAAAAGGGAGTTGGTTCTACAAAGAACGGACGTGACTCAGAGGCTAAGAGACTGGGTGCGAAGAGAGCTGACGGACAGTTTGTAAAAGCCGGAAACATTCTCTACAGACAGCGCGGAACAAAGATTCACCCGGGTGTGAACGTAGGACGCGGCGGAGATGACACTCTGTTTGCACTGGTAGACGGTGTTGTAAGATACGAGAGAAAAGGAAGAGATAAGAAACAGGTTTCTATCTATCCGGTAGCTGAGTAAAACAGTCAGGCCCCAGACATTTACAGTCTGGGGCTTTTATCACATTATCAGAGAAAAGGAGACGTTATGTTCGCTGACAGAGCTAAAATATATATCAGATCCGGCAAGGGCGGTGACGGACACTGCAGCTTCCGAAGAGAACTCTACGTGCCCAACGGCGGACCGGACGGCGGTGACGGCGGCCGGGGCGGTGATCTGATCTTTGAAATAGACGAAGGACTTAATACACTGTCTGACTACCGCCACAGGCGCAAATATGCGGCCGGAGACGGTGAGCCCGGCGGAAAGCGCAGATGCCACGGCAAAGACGGAAAGGATCTTGTTCTGTATGTACCTGAAGGCACCGTCATCAAAGAAGCAGTCTCAGGGAAAGTCATTGCAGATATGTCGGGAGATAACCGCCGGCAGGTAGTGTTAAAAGGCGGGAAAGGCGGCCTTGGCAATCAGCATTTTGCAACTGCAACCATGCAGGTGCCGAAATATGCACAGCCCGGTCAGCCGGCACGTGAGCTCGAGGTCAGCCTTGAACTCAAAGTGATCGCAGACGTCGGTCTGATCGGTTTCCCGAATGTGGGAAAATCCACCCTCCTTTCCAGAGTGACAAACGCAGAGCCGAAGATCGCCAACTATCACTTCACAACACTTAGTCCAAACCTCGGTGTTGTGGACCTGGATGGTACAAAGGGATTTGTAATGGCGGATATTCCCGGGCTTATCGAAGGTGCTTCCGAGGGCGTCGGACTGGGACATGAATTTCTTCGTCACATTGAGCGCACGAAGCTTATGATCCATGTAGTAGATGCCGCTGGAACAGAAGGCAGAGATCCCATCGATGATATTTATAAGATCAATGCAGAACTTGAGGCTTACAATCCGGAAATCGCGAAGCGTCCCCAGGTGATAGCTGCCAATAAGACGGATCTGATCTATGATCCGGAGGAAGATCCGGTAGAGCGTCTGAAACAGGAGTTTGAGCCGAAAGGTATCCCCGTATTTCCAATCTCCGGTGCAACAGGAAAAGGTGTATCCGAGCTTCTCTATTATGTAAGCTCACAGCTTGATACCATGGACAGGACCCCGGTTGTATTTGAGCAGGAGTATTTCCCGGAGGATGAGCTGATCTACGAAGAACTTCCTTATACAGTGGAAGTAGAAGACGGCATGTATGTTGTAGAAGGACCGAAGATCGAGAAGATGCTCGGTTACACGAATCTGGATTCAGAGAAAGGCTTTGCATTCTTCCAGAAATTCTTAAAAGAGACCGGCATTCTCGATGAACTGGAGGCAAAAGGCATCCAGGAAGGCGATACGGTAAGAATGTACGGTCTGCAGTTTGACTATTATAAATAAATTATCGATTTAAATTACAAAACTTATAACAGTTATTACAGATAAAAAAGGAGAGAGCGATGACAACAAAACAGAGAGCTTATTTAAAAAGCCTTGCCATGACAATGGAGCCGATCTTCCAGGTCGGAAAATCCAGTATGACGCCGGGGCTCACCGAAGCAATCTCAGAGGCACTCGCTGCACGGGAGCTGATCAAGATCAGTGTCCTTAAGAACTGCGCCGACGATCCGCGTGAACTGGCTGAGATCATTTCCGAGCGTACCCGCTCAGAGATCGTGCAGGTCATCGGCAAGAAGATCGTGCTTTACCGCGAGGGAAAAGACGATAAAAAGAAGATCGTCCTTCCACAGTAGAATACAGGGTGAATCATATGAAAATAGGAATCATGGGCGGTACGTTTGACCCGATCCACATCGGACACCTTCTTCTCGGAGAATTTGCCTACGAAAACTTCCACCTGGATGAGATATGGTTTCTCCCCAACGGAAATCCGCCTCATAAAACGACAGATGAGAGCGGAGTATCTTTAGACGACCGCATTGAAATGGTAAAGCTTGCAACGGATGATGTTCCTTATTTTCGTCTGAATCTCTATGAAGCGTCATCCAAAAAACATTCGTACACATACAGTACAATGAGAGCACTGCGGGAAATGTATCCGGAGCATGAGTTTTTTTTCATACTCGGCGCGGACTCACTGTTTTCCATCGAGCAGTGGAAAAACTTCCGCGAGATTTTCCCCTCCTGCACGATCCTCGCGGCAATGCGGGACGACAAAGACACGGAGAGTATGCAGGCTCAGATCCGGTATCTGAACGAAAAATACGGGGCGGATATCCGGCTTCTGCAGGCGCCTCTTGTGGAGATTTCTTCGACAACAATACGCAGGAGAGCAGAGAATGGCCTGAGCATCCGCTATATGGTGCCGGACGTTGTATCAGAATACATTCAAAGCAATGCTCTCTATAAGATAAAATCAGAGTAAAGGAGTGTCTGACAGTTATGACAGAAGAGCTTCTCAAGATCCGCAAAGATCTGTCTAAAAAACTGAAAAATGAACGCTTTGAGCATACGATCGGCGTCATGTATACTGCTGCTTCACTTGCAATGTGCTATGGCTCAGATATCCAGAAAGCACTGACAGCAGGGCTTCTGCATGACTGCGGCAAATACTGTTCTGCAAAAGAGCAGATCAAACTGTGCAGGAAATATGATATTCAGCTTACAGAATCCGAATTGGAAATGCCTGCGCTAGTCCACGCAAAACTTGGCGCTTATCTTGCCCGCCATGAATACAAAGTCAAAGACCAGGATGTCCTTGATGCGATCACCTGCCATACAACCGGAAGGCCGGGTATGACACTGCTCGAAAAGATCATTTATATCGCGGATTATATTGAACCAAACAGAAGGATCATCCCCGGACTGGAGGAAATCCGGGGCATTGTATTTCAGGATATCGACAGAGCTGTCTATCTGTCTGCCAAAAATACTGTCCGGTATCTGAATGACGGCGGGAAAGCAGTAGACCCTATGACAGTAAGTACCTGCGAATATTATCAAAAATAATCAGAAATAAAAAGTACGAATAATAAAATTATAGTTTATAAATTATACTAGGAGGCATGAAATGAATCAGGCAAAAGAGATGGCACGCATCGCATATGATGCACTCAGCGACAAAAAAGGCGAGGATATCAAGATCATCGATATCACCGGAGTTTCTGTACTCGCTGATTATTTCATCATCGCAAACGGAAACAGCGACAGTCAGGTAAACGCCCTGGTTGACAATGTAGAGGAAGAGCTGCACAAAGCTGGTTATCACCTCAAACAGCGTGAAGGCCGTGCAAATTCAAGCTGGATCCTGCTCGATTTCGGGGATATCATTGTCCATGTATTTGACAAAGATAACCGTCTGTTCTACGATCTGGAAAGAATCTGGAAAGATGGAAAAGACATCACAGTTGAAGAACTTTCTGAATAACCCCTTATCTTAAAACACATAAGAAACGTGTACCGTCAGGCACACATATAGAACAGGAGTCTGTAGAATTATCACTACAGGCTCCTGTTCTAATATTTGCTGATTATTATCTATTTGAAAAGTCTGATCACACCGATCACTTTACCAAGAATAGAAACTTCCTTAACAATGATCGGATCCATAAAATCATTTTCGGGCTGGAGGCGATAAACGCCTTCCTCCTTATAGAAAGTCTTTACGGTCGCGCTGTCATCTACAAGCGCAACGACCATATCACCGTTTGAAGCGGTGTTGTCTTCCTCTACAAGTACCATATCCCCGTCAAGGATCCCGGCATTGATCATGCTTTCGCCTTTTACTTTCAACATAAATGTCTGCTTATTCGGCATATGTTCGACCGGAATAGGGAAGTAGTCCTCAATATTCTCCTGAGCCAGGATCGGCTGCCCCGCAGCTACCTGTCCAACGATCGGAACATTGACCATCTCACGTCTCGTAAGATTAAAATTGTCATCCAGGATCTCGATCGCTCTCGGTTTCGTAGGGTCTCTCCTTATGTATCCGTTCTTCTCAAGAGTCTCAAGATGAGAGTGGACAGAAGAAGTGGATTTCAGATTGACCGCTTCGCATATCTCGCGGACTGCCGGCGGAAATCCCCTCTGCAGAATCTGCATCTTGATATATTCTAATATTTCCTGCTGTTTTTTACTTATCTTTCCCTTAGCCATAACTTCCTCCGATAATTTTACTACTTATTATACTACCACAGCAAATCTGAAAAAGCAAACATTTGTTGCGAAAATATGTTCGATTTTTCTATTGACAAACAGATGTTCGCGCAATATAATATCAAATATAGAACAGCTGTTTGCATGAATAAACGTTCGATTCAAGGTATACTTGTATACAATTTAATTCATGTAGTCAAAAGGATTAATGTGAGTATTGATTTCAACTAATGAAAAGGGGTTTTTTAAAATGAAAAAGAGGGTATCAGGCAATTCCGCTAAAAAACGTTTCAGAAGATTTTTTACAGGTATCATTTTAATGATGGTCATCTGTATATCATTTGGTGCATTTCTTGTATCTGCACATGAAAAAACATCTGCCGATGATACTGTATATAAGTATTACAAAAGCATCGAGATCCAGTCAGGGGACACACTTTGGGCGATCGCTGAAGATACAATGACAGATGAATACAATTCAGTTGCTGAATACGTACAGGTGCTCAAAGACATGAATAACCTTGATTCAGATAACATACAGGCAGGTCAGAATCTGATCATTGCTTATAATGATTCAGTCTTATATTGATGGTATCAATATACATCCCTATGTATTGATATATATTATACACCCACTTAAGGCCGGAGCAGTACGGAAGAAGTCTGATCCGGCCTCTTATCCGCACATTTTAATCTATACGACAAATACTGATTTTTCCAAAAGATATAGACAAAAATGATCGTTTCAGCTATAATTATATTATAAATGGGTAATTTTATCAGATTCTTTTCATTATTATTAATAAGATTGATAAGGGGTTAAATAATTATGGGGACTACAGAAAAAACAGAAACATTGACAACAAAAACTTATCACGAACAGAAATATATCGACAATACACTGCGGCTCAGATCGATCCTTAAGACATTGCCGCCGTTTGCAAAGGATTATTTTCGTGCGGTCGAACCGACCACATCAGCAAGGACGCGTATTTCCTATGCTTATGACATCCGCGTTTTCTTTCATTTTTTAATGGAAAATAATCCCGTATATAAGAATTATGCGATCGATCAGTTTACTCTGCAGGATCTGGAACGCTTAGAACCTGTTGATATCGAGGAATATCAGGAATACCTTAAAGTGTATGAAAATGACGAAAAAAAACAGATCACGAACACGGAAAAGGGACTTGCGCGCAAGATGTCAGCCCTGAGAAGTTTCTATGGTTATTACTACAAGAGGCAGGCGATCACTATGAATCCGACTTTACTTGTCGATATGCCGAAACTTCACGATAAAGCCATCATCCGTCTTGATACCGATGAGGTAGTCAAGCTTCTCGATTATGTAGATCATGGCGGGGACAATCTTACCGGTCAGCGCAAAGTATATTATGAAAAGACAAAAAACCGTGATCTTGCAATCCTGACCCTTCTTCTCGGGACAGGTATCCGTGTATCCGAATGTGTAGGACTTGATATACAGGATGTGGATTTCAAAAATAATGGTATCAAGGTAACTCGGAAAGGCGGAAATGAAATGGTCGTCTATTTCGGCGAAGAAGTCGAAAATGCCCTCAAGACCTATATGTATACGACACGCAAGACTACTCTCCCGCTTCCAGGTCATGAAAATGCCCTTTTTCTCTCTACCCAGAAAAAACGTATGGGCGTACAGGCTGTCGAGAATATGGTCAAGAAATATGCCCGTGAGGTGACTCCAAATAAGAAGATCACCCCCCATAAGCTCCGCAGCACCTACGGTACGGCGCTCTACAAGGAGACAGGTGATATTTACCTTGTCGCGGATGTTCTCGGCCACAAGGACGTAAATACGACCAAAAAACACTATGCGGCAATCGATGAGAACCGCAGGCGGAAAGCCGCCGGAGCTGTCAAGCTCCGGGAGGTATGATCGTTTCACAGTAATACCTCTTGTAATTCTGTCATCAGATCAGTATAATATAAAAATATGCATCAAAAGAGAAAGGATCCGACAAAACTATGCAGTTACAGCGTTTACTAAGCTATACAAGAAAAGCCGTCGATGAATATGATATGATACAGGAAAGCGATCATATCGCAGTAGGGATATCCGGCGGGAAAGACAGTCTGACACTCCTATATGCACTCCATGGTCTCCGCCGTTTTTATCCGAAAAAATTTGAACTCAGTGCTATAACAGTGGATCTCGGATTTGAAGGCTTTGATCTCTCTCCGATCCAATCACTCTGCAGCGAGATGCAGGTTCCATATAAGATCGTTAAATCTGAAATATACGATATCCTTTTCAACATACGCAAAGAAAGCAACCCTTGCTCTCTCTGCGCCAAGATGAGAAAAGGGGCGCTCAACCAGGCGATCAAGGAAATGGGATGCAATAAAGTTGCGTATGCTCATCACAAAGATGATATTATCGAGACAATGCTCCTCTCGCTGATCTTTGAAGGACGCTTTCATTCATTTTCCCCCAGAACTTATCTGGATCGCATGGATCTGACCGTTATCCGTCCGCTCATGTTTGTCGACGAAATGGATGTCATCGGTTTTAAAAACAAATATGATCTCCCGGTAGTTAAGAGCAAGTGTCCAGTAGACGGCTACACAAAACGTCAGTATGCGAAAGAGCTGCTCAGGCAGCTCAACACTGATCATCCCGGTGCCAGAGAGAGGATGTTCCATGCGATCCTTTCCGGAAATATTTCCGGATGGCCGGAACGTACGATCCACAACCGTACAAAATCTGACAAATCCTGACAATATTTATGATAAGCGGATGAAAGATATCCCGACAGATAAGAAATATATCTGCCGGGAAAATTCATCAGCTGTACCATTTATTCTTAAATCTTCCGTTTATCCTTTTCAATGCTTTCTTTCAGCTGGACATAATCTATGATTGCTTTTGCAGTTCCCTCAATCCCCAGTTCTGAACTGGTCAGACAGAGTTCATAACTTTCTGCATCCGACCATTTCTTATTAGTATAATAATTATAATAGCTGGAGCGTTTTTTATCTGTCTTGATGATCATATCCTTTGCTTTGGCATCCGTCAGGTCATAAATCCTTGCAATTCGCCTGATCCTTGCCTCCAGATCAGCATGGATAAAGACACTTACCACATTCTTATATGACTCCAATGCGTAATCTGCGCAGCGCCCTACAAGAATACACGGCCCCTCGTCTGCGATTTTTTTGATCGCGTCAAACTGTGCCAAAAAAACTTTATGATTGATCGGCATATCTGTATATGTATTTCCCGAATACCCCATGGAATACGTATCCATTACAAGAGAATACAGAAAACTGTTTGTCGGTTTCTCGTCATGTGTCTCAAAGATTTCCTCACAGATACCGCTTTCTTTAGCCGCACGGGCAAGCATTTCCTTGTCATACAGCTTAATGTCAAAAGCCTCGGCAACTTTGTAGCCGATCTCTCTTCCGGCACTTCCGAATTCGCGTCCTATTGTAATGATCGTATTTGTTTTCATTTGAGCCACTCTCCTTTACGTCATATAGTTGTGATTTTGCATAAAAAATCTTCTGCAAAGCACATTTTATATGACTATTATAACTATAGTCCGGCCTTATTACAATGAAAATTTATAATTTTCTTCGAAGTCTCTGCAAAAGATCCGAAAAATAATCCGGCAGCGGAGCGTCAAATTCCATATACTCGCCAGTTGTCGGGTGCATGATTCCGAGTATTTTTGCATGCAGTGTTTGTCCCTGCAGTTTATACGGACATTTTGCCGGCCCATATACAGTATCACCCAGGATCGGATGGCCGATACTGGACATGTGGACACGGATCTGATGCGTGCGTCCTGTCTCAAGTTCACACTCTATATATGTGTAATCTCCAAAACGTTCCAGAACTTTGTAATGCGTAACCGCGTGCCGCCCGTTAGGAGCTTTCGTACTCATCTTTTTCCGGTCCACGGGATGTCTTCCGATCGGGGCGTTCACAGTACCTGTGTCTTCTTTTATATTCCCATGCACGATCGCATGATAGCGCCGTATTATGGAATGCTCTTTTAATTCTTCTGCAAGTATCTGATGTGCATGATCATTTTTACATATCAGAAGGGAGCCGGTCGTATCCATGTCGATCCTGTGTACGATTCCCGGCCGAAGAACCCCGTTGATACCCGAAAGACGTTCGCCACAGTGGTACATTACCGCATTCACAAGTGTATGACTGTAATGGCCGGGAGCAGGATGGACAACCATGCCTTTGGGCTTGTTCACGACAAGGATATCGTCGTCCTCATAGAGAATGTCAAGGGGAATATTCTCCGGAAGGATATCCGGATTCTCCGGCTCCGGGATACGAATCTGTATCTTGTCGCCCTCGGACACCTTATAATTTGCTTTCACAGGCTTACCATTTACACTGATTTCTCCGTCTTTCAGGAGCTTCTGTAAATAAGAACGGGAAAGGGTCTCAAGATCTTTACTCAAGAATCTGTCGATCCTTTCCCCCGGATTTTGGGCTGTAAGATTAATAATATCCATTCTGTCAGATCACCCTTTCTTTCTGCTGAGGAACTTAAAATCATTGTCATCTCTGTAATAGAAAAGGATAAGCAACGCAAAAACTATGCAGGATATGACAACATAGCAGTCTGCGACATTGAAGATCGGGAAATCGATCAGGCTGAAATAGAAGAAATCGATCACATAATTTAACCTGATACGGTCGATCATATTTCCGAGCGCTCCCGCACATAAAAGGACAGCGCATATCCGTAACGGAAGATATCTGACCGTATCCGGCATCCTGATATAAAGATAAAAAATGACGATACATATTGCAACAGCACCTGCAACAAAAACAAACTGCATATTCTGCATCATCCCGAAAGCTGCGCCGCGGTTCTCGAGATACTGCAGTTCAAACACTCCGTCTATGATCACCCTGGCAGGATTTCCTTTCAGATACAATACTGCAAGATGTTTGGTGATCTGGTCTATAAAAACTGCCGCGGCAATACCGAGCAGTGCGATTAAATATCGTTTGATTCCTGTATTTCGCTGATCCATTATAATGTCCATCCTCACTATGTTGTTTTAAACATATTCTTCCTTATCTCAAATATATTTTCCGATCACAACGCTGATTCTGTTTTTGCGCGTCCTCCCGCCTGCATATTCATACCGGAATTTTCCCATGCCGCGCACGGATATGATATCTCCCTCCTGAGGCTGGTATCCGTTACTTGTGATAAGCCGTCCGTTTACATACACTTTCGCGCCGCTGATCAGACCGGTAAGTCTGCTCCTGGATTGGGAAAATGCCAGTGACAGAAGACTGTCAAGGCGTACAGAAGCGACAGTTCCCTGAATTTCTTCAACTTTCGGCGTATAACTCACGTCAGTGAGCGGCACCTGGGTTACCCTGACAGAAGTATGCCTGATCCTTGACAGCTCATTACATATAAAATCAGCAATATCATTATGAACAAACAGCAGGGCACCTTTCTCCCCCGGCAGGATATCGCCTGTCCTTGAGCGCTCAATTCCCAGATTCAGGACAGCGCCGAGATAATCCCGGTGTGTAAGTGTCTCTGCAAACTTGAAGTTTACGGGTACGATTTCAAGAGCACAGAACGGATAACCGATCTCAGAACGTGTAAGCTCTTTTTTCCCGTAACGCAAATAAAGAGCATCAGGAATGAATGCCGCCATCTGACGCTCTGCCATTTCATAGCCGCCAAAAGATACGATCCTCGTAAAAATCCGATCTTTTGGCAGCGTATGTAGTATGTTCTGTTCATTAAGATTCAAAAAATCCGAATATGTTATGATATCCCTCTGATAAGCCAGTCGGGATAACTCTGCGAACCGTTTTTCAAGATTCTGAACATCCCTGTCCTGATTCATGATCCGCCTCTTAATATCTTCCTCTTACACTCGGGGTCTCCATCGAACCTCCGAGCAGATCCTGAAGATCACCGGAAATATCAACATTGGTAGGTGTGACCAGGAAAATATAATTTGAGATCTTCTGGAGATTTCCGTTGATCGCAAAAGTAGCACCGGAAATAAAATCTATGATCCGCTGCGCAATCTCAAGATCCATCCCTTCAAGATTAAGGATCACGGTACGTCCGGATAAAAGTGTCTCCGTAATCTCTCTTGAATCATCAACAGAAGTCGGCTTTACTACACAGACCTCCATGTGTCCGCTGCTCTTTGCAGACGGATGTCTCATCGGTGTTACTTTATTATTTACAGAGGGCTGATATTTCTTGTCCTCTTCCATGTCGAAATCATCGTAGTTATCTTCTTTGGTATTTTTCTTTCCGAACAATGAACGACGCTGAGGTTTTTCTTCATAATTATCATCATCATAGAATTCATCATCATCATAAAATTCATCGTCATCGTAATCATCGTCGTTTAATTTCATGATGTCCAGAAATTTATCAAATACACCCATTTTTACACTCCTATCCTGTGCTGTCAGTTCGGGGCAGCACTCTTTTTTCTTTCATACTTTCGCTCCGTCAAAAACAGTTATATACTGTAATCTCTGGCACCAAAGATTCCTGTTCCGATCCGGACCATAGTAGCCCCCTCTTCGATCGCAACCTCGTAATCATTAGTCATCCCCATCGAAAGTATGCTCACAGTATCATTATCAATGTTTTTTTCCTTAATGTCAACATATAATTTATGTAAATCTGCAAAAATTGCGCGATTTTTTTCGGGATTTTCAACAAAAGGAGCAATTGTCATAAGTCCGCGCACATTAATATGAGAATACTGTAATATTTTTTCGTATACCGGTAAAACTTCATCTGTTTTCAGTCCGAATTTACTCTCCTCTTCCGCCACATTTACTTCAAGTAAAATATCCGAAATACAGTTACGCTTTTCCGCTTCTTTTTCAATAGTCTCTGCAAGTTTCAGTGAGTCAACGGAATGAATGAGTTTCACCTTATCAACAATGTATTTTACTTTATTTGTCTGAAGATGTCCGATCATATGCCATTCAATATCTTTCGGAAGAACTTCGTATTTATCCCGGATTTCCTGGACTTTATTTTCACCGAATATGCGCACTCCCAGATCGTAGGCTTCTTTCAGCATACTTACAGGCTTTGTCTTGCTCACTGCAATGAGTGTGACTTCATCTCTTTTTCTTCCGGCCCTGTCACATGCCGCCTGGATTTTAGCTTCTACAGACTCCAGATTCTCTCTCAGCATTATACTATACTTCCTTTCCGTATCATTCAGTCTCCAACAACGTTTATTGCTTTATTGAAATACTACTTCATCCGGGCTGACGCTCGCACCATTCTGTACGATATGGTCATAATTATACAACCCGTAACTTTCACCTTCCCGGACAATATAATATTCATCGTTCTCGCAGAGAATGCTTACTTTTTTAAATACGGCATATCCCTTATTAATATTATATACGCCTTTCAGAGCTTTCGTTTTACCAACTGTGTAAGTCTCACTTGATTCCGGCATGACAAGCACATCTCCTTCATTCAGTTCATCGCGGCTGACGTATACCTCTCCATCTTCCGACCGGTCATAAATATCAATTGATGTAAATTCTACGCTGCCGTTCTTCTGCTGGATCATCACGCCCTCGGATGAACTATTTCCCCCTGTTGTAATATAATCTTCAGGGATAACATAGAATTTTTCTTCAATAACGGATGACTTTGGTATTTTAAGTCCGCTCTCATCTTCAAGGATCAGCTCAACATTCAAAAATCTTTCCTCAGCATATCGTATCATGGAATTATCAAAATCCAGACAGCCGTAATAGTCACCGTCCTTTTCTGTGACCGTGAGGGCTGCACGCATCGTCTCACTGTCTTTGTCAATCCTTACTTTTATGCTCGACACTTCATCTGATATCAACTGCTCAGCCGTCTCTTTGTCAAGAGGAACGATCACCGACCAGTCCTCGCTTGTGATCAGCCTGTAAACAGGATCACCAGCCTCTATCTTCATCTGGTCGGACAATACAGTACTCTCGTACTCCGTATTATCAAAGTTTTCTGCCTGGACAGTATCTTTTGTAAGTCCCTCATATCCGTCAACAGTAAATGCCACAATACCGTCTCTATCCGTTGTATAAGAACTTACTTCCTGTCCGCTGGCCGCGATCACTGCTCCCAGATGCTCCATCCTCGTCTCGCTGTATGTCTCTTGCAGTGAGTTAGTAATTTCATTTTTTAGAGAATAGACAGCAGAAAAATCTCCCGGCTTATAATTTTCATTAAAACTCTGCACCTGAAGGGCTATCCCTGCCAGGACTTCCTGGGATATACTTGCGGTCTGTCCCTCCTGAGAAGTTTCACTATCTGTATTCAGCGGCTGTTGTGAGAGAGCATAGATATTTGTACCGGCTTTGACTTTACTGTCTTCATTCTGATAATAGCTGATATAACCGCTGTCTTCAGCTGTCACTGCCGTCTCCTGTCGAAGGATAAGGCCTGTATATGAATTATCTCTTACGATACTGCCCTCCCTGACCTCATAAATGGAGATCGTATCACCGGTGAAAAACAGGATCATGGTAACGATCAGATAGATAAAAACTATCGCAAACAGAAAAATTCCCAGATTGAGCTGCCTTCTGTTCTTATATTTCTTTAAACTGACTGATTTGCTCTTTTTTGATGCCAAATCAGGTCTTCACCTCCCGGATGTCTTGCATTTTTTGTATTTATTTAACTTAAATAGTATAACATTTTCTGATGTATATTTCCAGTTTTTGCGGGAATAATAAAAATATTGAGATGGTAAAGGAGGAAATAAAATGAAGTGGTTTGATTACACAGCACTGACGATCGTGATCATCGGTGCAGTCAACTGGCTGCTTGTAGGGATCTTTCGCTTTGACCTTGTAGCATTTCTGTTTGGTAACCTGAGCTGGCTTTCAAGGATCATCTATACTCTGGTAGGGCTTTGCGGATTATATCTTCTCAGCTTTTTCGGCAGGATCAGGGGCATGTCAGAGTAGATATAAAATATCAGACAACATAATAAGCCCCCGGTATCCGGTTATTTCCCCGGATGTCGGAGGCTTATTGGTTTATATGCTTCTGCACATCTGCCTGAAATGCTTTATTTACTGTCCTTCTGTCTGCCGGTCCTGTCCGGATGACTGCTGCGTTCCGGTAATTCCAGCCTGCATAAGTGTGTTCATCTGGTCATACAGTCTTGTCGTCCCGTCCGCTCCCATGATCACCGAGATATACGGATGTTCACTGAAATCTTCATCATACAGGATCACGCAGTTTCCAGCCTGTTGTGTCGTACCCGTCTTGCCGCCAAGTATCCGTATGCCGTCCGGCTCTGTCGCTGCGCCTGCACCATACGCCTGTGTAGGTGTCCAGGTCTCTTTGCGGACAGTCCCATCCGCACCGGTAAGTGTACCATCATAGGACTCCATGGATATGATCTCCACGAAACGCTCGTCTTTGATACATTCATTAAAGATGAGATACAGGTCATACGCTGTTGTATAGTGATTCTCGTCATGCAGTCCGTGCGGATTTACAAAATGTGTACCTGTTGCCCCGAGAGCAGCTGCCTCCTCGTTCATCATATCTGCAAAAGCCTCTTCACTGCCTGCAATATGCTCGGCAATGGCCGTGCCGCAGTCATTGCCGGAATGAAGGAGCAGTCCGCAGAGCAGATCATACATAGTGACCTTGTCTCCGGTCCGAAGTCCGCTGGTCACTTCATCCCAGTTGAAATCTGTTGCATTCGCACTCACAGTAACCTCATCGTCCAGATTACCGTATTTCAAGGCAACGAGTGCGGTCATGATCTTTGTCGTACTTGCAGGATACAGACGGTCGTAAAGCTTATATCCGCACAGTACGCTGTCCGCTTCGAGATCAAATAAACCGGCCGCATGCAGATCGGTATCCGGCTCAAATCCGGCAAGATCGACTTGATCTGCCGCAACACAAAGATCTGCGGCAAACATTGTCCCCTGATATACGCTGGTATTATAATTTTCTTCTTCGTATGATGCGGTATAATTCCTTGTATTCTCAAAAATAATAAGTACACCAGCCAAGACCGCACCAACCAGAACAACAAGACTGATCAGAAAGATCGCTGCGCGTCTCTGGCTCCTTCTCCGTCTCCTTCTTCTTGCCGCGCTTCTTCTTGCTGCACTTCTTCTTATCCCCTGATCCATTTTTCAATATCCCCTGAATATTTTGTTACTTGTACATTTCACGCCAGTCCAGATCACCTCTGTCCAGTGCCAGGATCAGCGCCTCCGCTGTCGCGATATTCGTTGCAATTGGTATATTGTACATATCGCAAAGTTTAACAATGTCATTGACATCCGGTTCGTGCGCACGGGGTGCCAGCGGATCTCTGAAAAAGATGAGCAGATCTATATTATTGTGCTCAATCTGGGATCCGAGCTGCTGTTTTCCACCCAGATGTCCTGCCAGGAACTTGTGAATACTTAAATTAGTTACGCTCTCGACTAGAATCCCTGTTGTCTCCGTAGCGTATAACTCATGTTTGCTGAGGATCCCACGGTAGGCAATACAGAAATTCTGCATCAGCTTTTTTTTCGCATCGTGTGCGATCAGACCGATATTCATAACTGTCCCTCTCTCCTTACTGATATTTGTTAGGCTGCAAACCGACATTCAATACGAAACCGATCCCCATAAAAAAGCACACAACGGAAGTCAGTCCATAACTTACAAAGGGCAGCGACAATCCTGTATTCGGAAGGATCAAAGTAGCCACACTGATATTGATAAAACTCTGGATCCCTATCAGTGCGGCAACGCCGCCGCAGATGATGCGTCCCCCTGTATCTTTCGCTTTCAAGCCAACCATAATACATTCTATCACAATTAATAATAGCAAAAATATAACGACACAACAACCCACAAATCCTAATTCTTCTCCGATAATCGCAAAAATAAAATCTGTCTGCGGCTCCGGGACATAATTGCCGTTCTTTACAGATGTCGTATCGTCATTGTCATATCCCTTCCCCGACAGCTGGCCGGATCCGATCGCCATGACAGAGTTCAGCTGCTGATAAGATTCATCATCCGCGTACTTCTCCGGCTCCAGCCATGCAAGGATACGCTCCTGCTGGTAATCATGGAGAAACGGCTGGTTCGGCTGTACCGCTATGGCAAGAAAGATCACAACTGTCGGCACTGTGACCGCCAGCATAGTCCCCACAAACTTGTAGCTCAGTCCGGCTAGAAAGAGCAGTGCACAGAACAGAGCAGCGACACAGATCGTCGTAGAAAGGTTCGGCTGCTTGTAGATCATGACCAGAGACGGGAGGATCAGTGCGATCCCCTGCAGGATCACCTTGGGGTTATTGATCGATCTTTCCCGGTCTGACAGAAATCTTGCAAAAAACAGGATCATAAGGATCTTTGTCAGGTCGGAGGGCTGCAGCTGGGTAATCCCCAGGTTCAGCCACCGCCTTGCGCCGTTGGACTCTACGCCGAGGCCCGGGATCCAGATCGCAGCCAGGAGGATCAGGTTCAGGAAGTACATCGGCCAGTAAAAATTCAGGACCCACTTATAATCGATCAGCGAGATCACGATCATCGCGCCGATCCCAAGCAGCACGCCCAGCATCTGTCTGCCCATCAGGTCGGGTCTTGCGCTCCGCACCATGAGCACCCCTATGATCGACAGAACGATCACCGGCACGACCAGTCCTATTTTATAATCTCTGATATTATAATGTACCTTTATATTTTTTAAAAATGATTTCACTTGTTTTCTCCCGCGTATTTGATATGTATATCATTCCTTGTGATCTCAATGTCAAAATGATCCGGATTGATCTCCATATACTTTGAAACTGTAAGATACAGATCTTTTGTCAGACGATCCGCCGCATCGGGTGTGCACTGTATTCTGTCGGAGATCAACAGATTCTTAAGTCTTTCCTTTGCAACAAACACAGAATGTACACTCATCCGCAGTTCCTCCTAATTCCGATGGAAGAAACTGGAGATCTTTTCAAGGAATCCTTCCGGCTTCATATAGTCTTCTATGGGGATTTCCTCGCCCAGCAGCCGCCGGCAGATATTCATATATGAGCTTCCTGCCAGTCCGTCCTCCCCTACAACAGGTTCACCCTGATTGGTAGCGATGACGACCTGCTCATCATCCGGTATGACCCCCAGAAGGTCTACAGCCAGTATTTCCGTCACGTCTTCGACGGACATCATATCCCCGCGCTTTACCATGTCGATCCTGAGCCGGTTGATCAATAGCTCATTCTTCCTGATCCCCGATGTTTCCAACAGTCCTATGATCCTGTCTGCATCTCTGATCGCCGACACTTCCGGAGTCGTGACCACGATCGCACGGTCCGCCCCGGCGATCGCATTCTGGAATCCCTGTTCGATCCCCGCCGGGCAGTCGAGCAGGATAAAGTCGAAGTCATCACGGATATCGTCGATCAGCTTTTTCATCTGCTCCGGTGAAACGCTTGTCTTATCCTTAGTCTGCGCAGACGGGAGCAGATAAAGTTCAGGGAAACGTTTGTCCTTTATCAAAGCCTGTTTCAGCCGACAGCTTCCCTCGATCACATCTACGATATTATATACGATCCTGTTTTCAAGTCCCAGTACCACATCCAGATTTCTGAGGCCAAGGTCTGTGTCTATGACCATCACCTTTTTCCCGAGCCTGGACAGTCCGATACCGATATTCGCCGTCGTTGTCGTCTTCCCGACACCGCCTTTTCCTGATGTTATGACTATAACCTCTCCCATACTGCTTTCCTCCTGCATAAGTTCTGACGTTGTGATTAATCTCCGGCCATCCCGCTTCCCAGATCAGCCGCTGCGCCTGTGATCAGTTCATCTTTCAGATCCGGGTTAAAATAGATCCGCGCCACATCCCTTCCTATCTCAGAGGAATATCCTGAATTATATCCGTTCACAATACGTACTGCGATAGATATTTCCGGTGAATCGGCAGGTGCATATCCGACAAAAAGCGCATGGTCCGGATGGAGTTCATTCTGCTGTGCTGTTCCTGTCTTTCCTGCCATCGAGAACTCCAGTCCGGAAAATGTGGCATGACTGCTTACCATCAGTTCCATTCCCTCATGAAGCTGATCCCATGTGCTCTGGCTGATATCATCCATCGTTCTTACCACCTCTGCCTCATTATCCCGCAGAAGGCTTCCGCTGGAATCCGTGATCTTGTCGATCAGCGTCAGGTCATAGACGGTGCCTTTGTTAGCAACTGCCGTGACATATCTGTTTATCTGGCTGACGGTAAAGTTATTGTTGCCCTGGCCGATCGCGGACTGAATGGAATACTCGTCCGATATGTGCGGGGACGCCTCGTCGATCTCAAGACCGGATTTCTCTCCAAGCCCGTACATCTCGGCATATTTTGCAAGCCGGTCCGTACCGAGGTCACTGTCATAATTTCCTTCGGAGTCCATTCCCAGCTCATATCCCACGTTATAGAAATATACGTTGCACGAATTCTCAATGGCATGCACCGCGTTTAAGGAGCCGTGGCCATTCGGATAGACCCAGCAGCGCGGGCTCGGCTCAACCTCAGAGAACTGGCCGTCACAGTAAAACGTAGTATCCGCATTGACGATGCCTTCCTCCAGAGCGGCTGTAGCCGAAACCATCTTGAATGTAGATCCCGGCGCAGTCTCCTCCTGTGTAGCCCTGTTGTAAAACGGCCGCGAAGTCCCACTGTTCAGCTGATTGTAATAGGATGAATCCATCGTATTCGCAAGACGGTTGTTGTCATATCCCGGATAAGACACGCATGCAAGCACGTCCCCCGTGTTCGGGTCTGTCACTACAAGCCCTCCGGACCCGGGTTCAAGCCCGAGCTGTCCCGGCGTGATCTTCAACGTCTTGATCTTGTCATACAGCCAGCTGTAAGAATCCACAGAGCCGCTCAGCAGTCCGTTATAAGTATCCTCTTCCATCGGCAGTACACCTTGTTCATACACGATCGCGCAGATCTGTGTTCCGGTGACACTCCCTGATTTTATAAGATATTCATAGAGAAGTTTGTCGAAATCACTGTCATCCGCCAAATATTCTTCAATATAAGCCAGAAGAGCCTGATAGATCTCTTCCGAACTGGAATATGCGCTGTCTCCGAGTTTTGACGTATCGATCCAGTTCTGGGAGATCGCATAGTTCAGATAGGCATTGAGGCTGATCGTCTCGTCTGTCCGCCATGCGGTATATGTCTCGTCCGAAGTGTCGATCTGATCCTGCATCAAGATCCCGGTATTGCTTGTCAGGACATCATTGCAGATATAGGACATATATGCCTGCATCTCATCCGACAGATCCCGGTAAGCCGCCGCATCCGGATCCTGAAGCTGGGACATGATGTCAGAGAGGACCTCTTCTTTTCTCTGCTGGAACACAGCATAAACCTGTTTCTCCGCAGTTCCCGCTTCCTCATTTGCAAAATGATCTGTGTCGATCACCTCATTTGCGATAAATGCATGGTATGCATCGCTGACAGGGATGATGATCTCACTTGCATCTTCTGTCACTGACGGGTCATATTCCAGGATATTGGTCAGCTTGCTTAAGACAATCCCCGCGATCTTTTCTTCCAGGAGATGATATGCATTGATCTGTAGGTCCTTGTCTATCGTCAGATAGATATCATTTCCCGCCTTCGGCTCGGTCCTGCTCACTGTCTCTATGACTTTCCCCAGCCTGTCTACATAAAATGTGGATTTGCCCTTTTCCCCCTGCAGTGTACTGTCATAAGCCTGCTCGATACCGGACTTCCCGACAAGGTCGGACAGGGAGTACCGGTCTTTATCGTCTTTGTCGAGATCATCATACTCTTCCTGGGACATAGGGCCGATATATCCGATGATAGACGCAAAGTATTCCCCGTCCGGATACCGGCGGAGTGACTCCTCTTCAATATCTACGCCGCTCAGCTCACTTTGGTTTTCCATAATAGCCGCGGCAGTCTCATCGCTGACATCAGATGCCAGCGTGGTAGACAAGAACTGCTGATAGCTGTTAAGCCCCATCGCATATCTCATATTTACCATCTTTAAGATATAATCCGGCTCATTGTTCTTATCATCAAGTCCGTAGCGCTCGGAGCAGAGATAGTGCATGATCTCTGCCGCCGACTGGTTTCTCTCTTCCGCTTTCAGGTCATCTGTATATACTTTCCCATATACATCCGCCACAAAGCGCAACCTGAGCGTCTCATTCGTCTCCGCAAACTGATACTCTCCCGCAGAATCCAGTATGATACCGAAACTGTCGATAACAGAATCTCCGTTCGCTTCTACGATCCGGAGCACTTTATCCAGTATGTTGTTGAGTATCTTATTCTTATCATCTGAACTTGTGCTCGTAGGCACTGTATCCTGTATCGTGACCGAATACGCCAGTTCATTGTAGGCAAGAAGATTGCCGTTCCTGTCATAAATGTTTCCCCGGGTGGCAGCGATCTCACTCGTCCTTCTGATCTGCAGTTCATAGTTTTCCAGATACTCCCCGCCCCTCACGATCTGGAGATAGAAAAGACGTCCGATCAGAACGGTCGAAGTCAGGCAGAATACTATAATAAGCACCATAAGCCTGGACTTCATGATATATTCCACGCCTTCTTTTATCCTGTCAATGATTTCTCTAAACAAATTTACTTGCACTCCTTTTCTCTTCTGCCTCCAGTTTGTGATTGATAAACAGGAGCAGCGGGTAAATGATAAGGGTAACCGCGATCGTATAGATAGCCTCAGGAACAATGATCCTGTTCAGATAGTACAGAAAGTCAAAGTCACTTCTGAGCAGAAAAGTCAGAAAATAGACAGCAAGTCCATAGACAACATTGCTTCCGGCGATCAGAAAAAGCGGTAATTTGATATCTTCATCAAAATAAATCTGCTCAAAGAGCCCGTTAACATACCCTGCCGCCAGATAGATCAAAGCATAAAATCCTATCATGTCACCATACTGGATATCGATCAGCATACCAGAGGCAAACCCGACAAGCATTCCCTCCCGCGGGCCTCTCATAAATCCGAATGATGCAGTGACGATGAGCATCAGGTTCGGCTTGATCCCTGCTATCTCCAGCGAAGGAAATATCGTACACTGCAAGAGATATGCGGCAATCACGACCACAGCCGTAACAACGATCCGTCTTATCTTAACTGCTTTCATGAAATATTTCTCCTTTATTCGCCCGTCTCATTCTCACCGGTAAGCTCTGCTTTGGTAGTTGTGATCACAAGCACTTCCTGGATATTTTTAAAATCCACAGCCGGGATAATATATCCCGAACGCGTCAGATTATTTGAATCCACATTGATCTCACTGATCGATCCGATCAGAATCCCCTGAAGATATTTATCACTGATATAAGATGTAACGATCTGATCGCCGACAGCCACTACATTATCATTGTTTTCCATCTGGTCAAACGCGATCTGTCCACTGCTCATAAGAGAGAGATCCCCCCTGACAATACAGGTGTCGGACGTGGAAAGGACCATGCCGCTCACATTTGTTGAATCGTCAATGATCGAACGCACTTTAGCCCATGTCGGCCCGACTTCCGTAACAATACCGACAAGACCGCTCCCCGCCAGAACATTCATGTCAACTTCGATTCCGTCTGCACTGCCTTTATCGATTGTAAATGTGCTGAACCAGTTTCTGGAATCCTTTCCGATCACATGAGCTGCCGTTTTCTCATATTCTGCATAATTCTGGTCTAACTGATACAATTCCTGCAGACGCTCATACTCGTATCTTTCTTCCTGAAGATAATTGTTTTCAGTCGTAAGCGCATCAATCTGTGCCTGCAGATCCTCATTTTCACTCCGAAGCTGCTGCATAGTCGAAAAATTATCTTTCATATCCCCCAGCCATCCGCCAATATGATTGATCCCCTGCTGCAGAGGGATAACTGTAATATTCGCCAGAACCTTAAAAGGGCCGGACGCATGTTCTGAAAATGACGAAAGTACCATCATAAGCGCACAGAACAAAGAAAGTCCGAGCAGGATATATCTGTTTGTATGTGATGTCTGATTCTTTTTTTTCATTATCTTAACCACCTGTAATCTTCATCCAACATAGAATACGTAAGACGTTTATAATAACTGCGATCGGAAATGATCTTTCTCAGGCCGTTTACGACGCAGAGTTCCGGTTCGGAGACTGTAAGGACCGGAAGGCCGATACTCTCCTCAAGATATGTAGAGAGTCCGCGCAGATTTGCCATTCCTCCGGTAAGGCAGATCCCCTTCTTTTCGATCGCCCTGCGGACATCCGGCGGAGTCCTCTCGATCATGGATCTGATCGCACGCACGCATTCTTCCAGCAGTTCTTTCATTGCAGCCCTGACCAGACTGATCGAAATATCTGTCTGCGCCGGCACTCCGGTGACAAGATCCCTTCCGGATACAGTAATGGCACTGTCTGTGCTCTGGTCAAACACTCCGAATTCCCTGCGGAGCTTTTCTGCCGTAAGTATTCCGATCATAAACTCCCGATTGTGCCGGACAAGATCGGCAATCGAGGTGTCAAAATTCTCCCCTCCGATCTTGAGCAGACGGTTCATGACCATGCCGCCCTGTGACAAGACAGAAAGTTCCGTCGTCCCGCCGCCAAAATTTGCGACAAATATCCCTTTCTCGCCGATCACATCCATACCGAATCCAACGGCATCCGCCAGCCCTTTCTCTACGATCCGGACAGATTTTGCCTTTGCTTCCGAGTGAAAGACCAGATCATAAAAGGCTTTCTTCTCAACTTCGGTCACATCTGTCGGGACAGCCACTACATATTCTGCTCCAAACACAGAACGGCGTTCTGTTCCCAGCAGATTCCCAAGCAGATACTGCATGTCGTCAAAATGCGCGATCACTCCGTTTTTCATGGGAAAGACAACCCTGATATCTGTCGGTGCTTTCTCGAAGATATCATAGGCCTCATTTCCCACAGCAAAGATATATTTTTTGTTCTTCATCGCTATAGCGTCTTTCTCACGCCATATCCGGTCATTCCTTTTATCAAAAACCTTGATCTCATACGTGCCGAGATCCAGGCCATAAACCTTCCCCGCCATAGTAAAAACCACCCCTTATCAATTTACGTTCGACGGTCAACTCCCTTTTTGCTGAAAGAACCCCTTTTCTTTCATGCTGACAAAACAATTGTTCCCTATAATAATATGATCGAGAAGTTCAATCCCGATCAACATACCTGCCTCATACACCCTCCTTGTGATCCGCACATCTTCCCGGCTAGGCGTTGGATCACCGCTCGGATGATTGTGCAGAAGTATGATCGCAGACGCATTTTTCTGAAATGCCTCAATGAACAGTTCTCGAGGCGATACCAATGCCATATCCACTGTACCGGTCGACACATTTGTCTCTTTGATCAGTCTGGAACGTGTATTCAGGAGCAGAAGCTTGAGCACCTCCCTGTTTCGATGGCGCATGTCTTCCATATAGTAACGCGCGATCGTTGTCGGTGATGAAAAGTCCAGGCCCTCCGCTGCTTCTTCACGCGCTATGCGTTTTGACAGTTCTGCCAGGCACAGGATCTGGATTGCTTTCACCTTTCCGATCCCGCGGACATGCATCAGACGCTCCAGTGTCCATTGATGGATATTATGGAGTCCGGGATTTCCGAAGTCAGGATGAAGCAGCCCCCTCGCCAGATCCAGCGAATTTTCCCCTCGCGTGCCGGTCCGTAATATGACCGCAAGAAGCTCCGCATCCGTCAGATGTTCCGCTCCGAAATGTTCGCATTTTTCATAGGGACGTTCTTCGTGATACATTTCTTTGATCGTATTGCTCTTTTTCATAAATTGATCCTTAGATCAGCGCGATGATACAATACAACGATTTATTTTAGCACACTTTAAAAAATGTGTATAGGGATTACACATTAAAATTCTGTGAACTTCCGGACCAAAGCTTCAGCCACCTTGACCCCGTCCATAGCCGCAGATGTGATGCCTCCCGCATATCCGGCTCCCTCACCGCACGGATAAACCCACGGGATATTACTTCTGAAGCTGTCATCTCTGTTGATTCGTACCGGTGATGATGTTCTGCTCTCCACACCGGACAACAGTACATCTTTATCAGCAAAGCCCCGGATTTTATGATCCATTGCCCCGATTCCTTCCTGGATCGAGAGAGAAAGCTCCTCCGGAAAAATGTGCCTCACATTACCAAGCCTATAATGTCCTTTTATATTTGGTTTTATGCAGCCAAGTTCCACTGTCTTCTTATTTGCACAGAAATCCTCAAATCTCTGGACGGGTACACATCCGCTTCCTTCTTCCCACGCTCTTCTCTCCAGTTCTCTCTGGAACTCTACGCCTGAGAGAGGATGGTCCGTCCCGTAATCCTGCGGCGTCACCGTCACGATGACGGCACTGTTGGCATTCTCTCCTGCCCGGCCATGATAGCTCATGCCGTTTACTGCCAGACATCCCGGTTCCGAAGATGCATTGACTACATAACCGCCCGGGCACATACAGAACGTATACACGCCTCTGCCGTTGTCCAGTTTTTCTGTCAGCTTATAGGAGGCTGCAGGAAGATTTCCTCTATTATCTCTCCCGTACATATTTTCATCGATCAGCCGCTGAGGATGCTCTACACGAACGCCTACCGCAAACGCTTTTGCCTCCATATCGAATCCGCGTTCGCAGAGCATATAAAACGTGTCTCTGGCACTGTGACCTATGGCAAGAACGGCTGCTCCTGCTCGAATCTTCTCCTCATCATTTATAATAAGTACTTTTTCTTCCGGGATCAGATCAGTCACCTGGCTGTGAAACCGGAACTCGCCGCCCATTTTCTCGATTTCCCTGCGCATTGTCTCTACCACATCGATAAGGATATCTGTACCAATATGAGGTTTCTGCTCCCAGAGGATGTCCTCCGGAGCCCCGAATTTCACGAAAGTTTCCAGCACAAAGCGGTTTCTCCCTGCCGGATCTTTCACAAGGGTATTCAGTTTGCCGTCTGAGAATGTGCCGGCACCGCCTTCCCCGAACTGTACATTGGAAGACGGATCAAGCACTCCTGTCTCCCAGAATTTTTCCACATCTTTTCTGCGTTCTCGTACCGATGCTCCTCTCTCAATGATAAGCGGACGGTATCCCTCTCTGGCAAGAAGATACGCACAGAACAATCCGGCGGGCCCGCTCCCGATGATCACAGGTCTGTCAGACAATCTTTCTGTGCCATGTTCGGGCACACTGTAAGGACGACTGGATACTTTCTGGACTTTTCCCTTCATGCTTTTCAATACACGTTCTTCATTCTTGATCTCTACGTCGATCGAGTATACATAATAAAGTTCCGGTTTCTTTCGGGCATCAAGAGAACGCTTACGGATGTAGTACTGTCCTAAATCTTTTCTACTCATCCGCAGCATCTTTAAGAGTTTTTTCTCAAGCTGCTCCTGTGTATGTGTCACTGGAAGTTTCAACTGACTGATTCGCAGCATAATTACATTTCCTGCTTTCCCTGATTCTATCTTTTATGATACCGTTTCCCTGCATTTCATATGATTACAGATATTCTACCGGCCGGCGGATACTTCTGTTTTTGTTCATCCCTGCTTCCGCCTCCTCCGGTGTACGGTAGATCTCGTCCTCCGGGACTGCAAGCGCACCGCAGGAGCCGACGAACTGGACAAAATACTGACCGTCCTTCTTTGCACTTACCCTTGCACGTTTCACCATATCATCCTCGATCACATAACATGTATCTCCGATTCCGTATTTCATTTCTATCATCTCCTGTTCATCTTAAACTCATGATCCTATAGTTACTACTGGTCTGCACCGGAAGCAGCCTTTCCTGCCACGTATCCGCTTGCCCAGGCAAATGTCAGATTATACCCGCCGCACATGCCGTCCACGTCCAGAATCTCTCCTGCGAAATAAACTCCCGGCACGTAGACGGACTCCAATGTCTCGGGATCAACTTCTCTCGTGTCTACTCCGCCGCAGCACACCTGTGCTTTGTCATAGGGATTCGTCTCTCTGACACGGACGCGAAACTCCTTGATCAGATCCGTAAGACGGGCAATCTCATCTTCGGTAAGTTCTCCTGCTTTTCTCTGACGGGGAATCTCAGACAACCGGATCCACAGATCACATAATTTCTTATGAAAAAGTCCGATCAGAAACATTTCAGCGCTTTTATCCGGCCGTGTCTTTGCCCGCGCTCTCAGAAATGCGTTTGTCTGTTCTTTTGTAAAATCCGGCATAAAATCCAGCACGGCGTCCATCTCTTTTTTCTCATAGAGCAACTTTGAAGCGTATCGGCTCACCTGGAAAACCGGGATTCCGGATATACCGTAATCTGTCAGCTGGATCTCGCCTGTATCTTTTGCAATACATTCGCCGCCCGACCATATGGAAACCGAACCGTTTGCCCGCACCCCGGCTATACTCTTAAAAAACTTTTCTTCGCATTTAAGTGCCGTTAGTGCCGGAAGTACCGGAAGGATCCTGTGCCCCAGCTTCTTTGCCAGATCGTATCCCGAGCCGTCGGATCCCGTAGTCGGTGCGGCTTTGGATCCGGCACAGAGGATCACGCGGTCAGCCCGCACTGGCCCCTGATCTGTCAGAACGGTAAATCCTTTTTTCCCTGGCCGGATCTCCCGACATTCAACGCCTGTCCGGATCTCCACCTTAAGCCTGTCAAGTTCCATGCGGAAAGCATCCAGCACTGCGGAAGCCTGATCTGAATTCGGATAGATATAGCCGTTCCTGTTCTTTGAATATACGCCCAGCTGAAGGAAGAACGAGATCACAGCCTGCGCGTTAAACCTCTCTACGACCTCCCATGGAAACATCGGATCTTCTGAATGATAACAGATCGGTTCCTGATGGATATTTGTGAAGTTACACCTTCCGTTTCCTGTTGAAAGGATCTTCTTTCCTATTCTGTCTTTGTGCTCCAGAAGGATCACGCGGGCTCCTTCAGAAGCCGCTGTCACGGCCGCCATCATACCGGAGGCGCCGCCGCCGATCACTGCAACTGTTCTCATGTCTGTCTCCTTTTCATTTCTGTATCTGTGGCTGGTCTTTTGTCTTTTCTATTAGATCTGACTGCGGACTTTTGCAATATCGATCACGCCCTCATCGATCATACTCTGGAGGGATTTCAGAATACCGAGTTTTGCATGATTCCACGTCAGTCCTCCCTGGAAATATACTGCATACGGCGGTTTGATCGGTCCATCCGCCGAAAGCTCGATAGAGGATCCCTGCACGAACGCACCGGCAGCCATGATCACATCACTGTCATATCCGGGCATCGCCCACGGCTCCGGTGTCACGTAGCTGTCTACCGGCGCCGCCGCCTGTATTCCTTTGCAGAACGCAATGACTCCCTCTGCACTTCCAAGGGTCACAGCCTGGATAATATCATGACGGGATTCCCTGCCATCCGGGACAACAGGATAGCCCAGATTCTCATAAATATTCGCTGCGAACACGGCACCTTTCAGAGCACCGCACACTACAGTAGGCGCTAAGAAGAATCCCTGATAAAAAGACTGCATCACTCCGAGAGATGCCCCCACCTCTTTGCCAAGTCCCGGAGAAGTCAGTCGATAAGCACAGTTCTCGATCAAATCTTCTCTTCCCGCAATATAACCGCCGATCGGTGCAAGTCCGCCTCCCGGATTCTTGATCAAAGAACCGACGATCATATCCGCGCCCACATCACTTGGCTCAATGCGCTCCACAAATTCTCCGTAGCAGTTATCTACCATGCAGATCACATCCGGTCTTCTCTCCTTAATAAACGCGATCAGCTCGCCGATCTTTTCTACAGAGTAACTTGGCCGGGTCTGATATCCCTTGGAGCGCTGGATCGTCACCAATTTTGTCCGCTCGCTTAATGCTGCCTCAATGGCCGGATAATCAAAATATCCATCTTCCAGAAGCTCTACCTGACGGTAAGTAACTCCGTATTCTGCCAGAGAACCGTTGGACGGCCGGATACCGATCACCTCTTCCAGCGTATCATATGGCTTTCCCACAGGAGAGAGAAGTTCATCTCCCGGACGCAGGTTTGCCGCAAGGGCAATCGACAGTGCATGAGTTCCGCATGTGATCTGAGGGCGCACCAGTGCCGCCTCCGTATGAAATGTCGATGCATACACAGCTTCCAGTGTATCTCTGCCCATATCATTGTAGCCATATCCACTGACATAGTTAAAGCAGCCCTCGCTGACACGGTTCTCCTGCATAGCCTTTATCACTTTCATCTGATTATACTCTGCCGTCTCGTCAAACTCCTGAAAGCGCTTCTTCAGGCTCTCCTCAATCTTTTGGCCGTATGCCCAGACATCGGCGGATATGCCAAGCTGTTCATATATATATCGTGATTCTGTATTTTCCATCTGTCTCTTCCTCTATATCTATATCTATATAATTTTTTTCTCTCTTAAATATCCCAGCATATAGTCCGCAAGATTCTCCTCTTCCTGCCCGATGACGGACTTATCCGCCCAGATCACATCCCGCTCACGCTTAAACCAGGTAAGCTGACGTTTTGCAAAATGTCGGGTATCCCGCTTGATAATGCGGACTGCCTCATCCAGAGGATATTCACCCTCCAGATATGCATAGAGTTCCTTGTAGCCAAGTCCCTGCATTGCCGTGGAGTCTTTCCGGACGCCCCGCTCTTTCAGATAACGCACTTCATCGAGAAGCCCCTGCTCCATCATCAGATCCACCCGCCGGTCGATCCGCTCATAGAGCCGGCCGCGTTCATCTGTCAGCACAAAATAGGCATAATTATATGGTGACATTTTCTGCCGCTGCGTCTCGTTATGTTCGGAAATCTTCTTCCCGGTCTGATGATAAAACTCAAGCGCGCGGACGATCCGTTTGATATTACGCGGATGAATTTTCTGCGCGGCTTTGAGGTCTACTGCCTTTAACATTTCATAAAGCTCAGAAGTCCCCTCTTCATCGGACGCTTTCTGCTCCAACTGTCTTCTGTACGACTCGTCTCCGTCATTTTCTGTAAAATCAATATCATAGAGAAGTGCCTGGATATAGAAGCCGGTTCCTCCGACCACAAGCGGGATTTTTCCCTTTTCCCATATCCTTTCTGCCGCTTCCTTTGCCATCTGCTGAAAACGCACTACATTAAACTCTTCCTCGGGCTCCAGCACATCTACAAGATAATGAGGCACGCCCTCCATTTCTTCTTTCGTGATCTTTGCAGACCCGATATCCATATGGCGGTATACCTGCATAGAGTCTGCGGATATGATCTCTCCTCCGGTCTCTTTCGCCAGACGGATCGAAAGCGAAGTCTTTCCCACTGCTGTAGGTCCTGCAAGTATGATAAGCGGTTTTCTATCCATAGCATGATCCTCTCATTTGGAGCTTATTTATTACACAATCCTCTTAAATTTCTTTTCCAGTTCTCTCTTCGTCATTGCAATGATCGTCGGCCTTCCGTGAGGACAGTGATACGGATTGTCCAGTGTAAGCAGCTCTCCGATCAGTGCATTTACTTCCTGTGCCGAGAGGCGGTTATTTCCTTTAACAGCAGCTTTACATGACATAGATGCGACCTTCTCGTCGATCAGCTCCGGCGTCATGGAACTGGAAATACCATCTGCAAGATCGTCGATCATTTCCATCAGAAGTTCTTTTTTCGCGATCCCGAACAGGTTGTCCGGCACAGCCCTGACTGCATACTCCTCGCCCCCAAAAGGTTCGATCTCAAAACCGATACGTGCAAAGCGGTCCATGTTCTCTTTCAGAAGTTCCGCCTCCTGCATGGACAGAGAAAGGATGATCGGCGGGCTTAAATACTGGGAGGTAAACTCCCGGGTCTTCATTCCTTTCAGCGTCCGCTCGTAGAGCACTCTCTCATGTGCCGCATGCTGGTCTATGATATACAGGCTGTCCTGATACTGGACGAGCCAGTATGTGTCAAATACCTGCCCGATCAATTTATACTCCGCACGGACATCCCGCTTCAGGAAATTTTCCTCAAACAGATCAAGCTGCTGAGGTTTCGGCTGTACGGCTTCTTCTGCCGGCTGTGCATTATATACCGCCGCTTCCCGGATGCGGTCTGCCTGTTCCTCCTGGCGGTAGATGCCGCTTTTATCGGACACTTCTGCCGAGGACGCCCTGTTGTGGTATGCCATGACGCGCTCCCGCATCTTCCGGATGAAGTAATCCTCATCATGGACTTCTTCTTTGCTTTCCTGGGAAGCTGCATCCTTTTCTCCGCTCCGGGCAGGTACTCCCGCTGCAGTCTGAACCACCGGAGACTCTGAAGCTTCTGAATTTTCGTGCTTTCCGGCATCCGGCACAGCCGGCCGGCTCACCGGGCAGGCACCGGCTGTAACATTTCCGGGTGTTCTGGGTTTCAGAAGGAATGGGCTTTCTTTCGCCGTCCGCGCTTCTGCTCCTTCTTTGGCATCAGATGCCACCGGGTCCGGCACTTCTGCCTGCTGGATCAGTTCCGGCTCCAACAGTCTCCTGTGGACGCCCTCAAATACTGTATTATAGACATCCTGCTGTCGCTGGAATCTCAGTTCCATCTTCGTTGGATGGACATTGACATCGATCTGCTCACCGTCCACATGGAAATGAAGTACCGCAAACGGGAACTTGTGCTGCATTGTAAAATCCCGGTATGCATCTTCCAGCGACTTAGAGATCATAGGGCTTTTTACATAACGCCCGTTCACGAAAAAGTTCTCAAAGTTACGGTTTCCCCTTGTGATCACAGGTTTTCCCAGATATCCCGTGATCCTTAATCCGCCTTTTTCGTAGTCGATATCCAGAAGATTTGCCGCCACGTCGCGTCCGTATACGTTATAGATCACATCTTTGAGTTTTCCGCTACCCGAGGTGCGAAGTTTCTCCTGCCCGTTATTCAGGAAAATAAATGCAACCTCCGGATGGGAAAGTGCCAGATGCATGAGCAGATCCTGCACATGCCCTGCCTCTGTCATGGGAGTTTTCAGAAATTTTCTTCTCGCCGGAACATTGTAAAAAAGCTGCCGTACCAGAAATGTTGTTCCATCAGGTGCTCCCGTCTCTTCGATGGAGATTTCTTTTCCCCCTTCAATGACATACCGGGTCCCCAGTTCTTCCTCCTCAGTCTTTGTGATCAGCTCTGTCTGTGTCACTGCAGCAATACTGGAGAGGGCCTCGCCCCTGAATCCCAGGGAACTGATATGGGCAAGATCCTCCACGCTGCTTATTTTGCTTGTAGAATGGCGCAGAAAAGCACTCCTGACTTCTTCATGCGGGATTCCGCATCCATTATCCATAATGCGGATCAGTGAAATGCCACCGTCTTTGATCTCTACAGTCACCGATGTTGCTCCTGCATCGATCGCGTTTTCCACCAGTTCCTTTACGATCGATGCAGGCCGCTCGATCACCTCGCCGGCAGCGATCTTATCGATCGTTACCTGATCCAGTACATGTATGTGGGGCATATATCTGTCTCCTTTCTGCTCTACCACCTGTTCTTCAGCTTATTCTGCAGACGATAAATCGTGTTGAGCGCATCTATGGGCGTCATATTTCCCACGTCCAGATTTTTCAGTTCTTCGAGGACATCATCGTCTTTCACCGTATCGAACAGCGACATCTGGGCAATATCCACCTCATCGTATTTCTTCACTTTGGGCTTCTTCTTTGATACTTTGTCTTTTGTTGCAATCTCGCTGACCCGTGTAGTGATGTCCTCCTCACTGAGCTCTTCAACGATCTCTTTCGCACGGTTGATCACGAGATCAGGCACTCCGGCCAGCTTTGCCACCTGGATACCATAGCTCTTATCTGCACCGCCTTTGACGATCTTCCGGAGGAAGACAATGTCATCGCCTTTTTCCTTGACAGCGATACAGTAATTGTTTACGTTTTCGATCTTTCCCTCCAGCTCAGTCAGCTCATGATAATGGGTGGCAAACAGGGTCTTTGCACCGAGCAGCCGGCTGTCGCTGATATATTCCACTACAGCCCACGCAATCGACAGCCCGTCGAAAGTACTTGTTCCCCTTCCGATCTCATCCAGGATCAGCAGGCTCTTCGATGTCGCGTTCCGCAGTATGTTCGCCACTTCTGTCATCTCCACCATAAAAGTACTCTGACCGGAAGCGAGGTCATCGGAAGCACCGACTCTCGTAAATATCCTGTCTGAAATCCCGATATTGGCACTTTTTGCCGGAACAAAGGAGCCCACCTGTGCCATAAGGGCGATCAGGGCAGTCTGGCGCATGTAAGTAGATTTTCCTGCCATATTCGGTCCCGTAATGATAGAAATCCTGTGCTTCTTGTCATCCAGATATGTATCATTTGCGATGAACATATCATTTGGGATCATCCGCTCTACTACCGGATGTCTCCCGTCTTTGATATCGATCACGCCTTTTTCATTGATCTTTGGCCGTACGTAGTTATTCCGCTCGGCTACAAGCGCAAGGGAGGCGAACACATCAAGCGCCGCCACTGCCTTCGCTGTCTGCTGGATCCGCTCCACTTCGGCAGCCACTGTTTCCCTGACTTCCGTATAGAGCTCATATTCCAGGGCGTAAAGCTTATCTTCCGCTCCCAGGATCATATCCTCCAGTTCCTTTAACTCCGGAGTAATGTAACGCTCGGCATTGGCAAGAGTCTGCTTACGGGTATAGTATTCCGGCACCAGGTCCTTATAGGAATTGGTGACTTCAAGATAATAACCGAACACCTTGTTGTATTTGATCCTTAGGTTCTTGATCCCGGTCTTTTCTCTCTCATCATTTTCCAGTTTTGCAAGCCAGTCTTTGCCGTCTGATTTTGCGCGCCGCAGCTTGTCCACTTCTTCGTTGTAGCCGTCACGGATGATATTTCCTTCTTTCATGGCGATGGGCGGCTCCTCGCGGATAGCACTGGCGATCAGGGAACACAGATCCTCAAGGGGATCCAGGTCTTCCGTGATGGATTTCAGCAGCTCGGACTGCATATCCTGCAGGATGTAACGGATCGGCGGCAGCATCTCCAGGGAAGTCCGAAACGCCGTCAGATCCCGCGGGTTAGCAGAACCGTATGTGATCTTCATGATCAGACGTTCCAGATCGTAGACGGGCGACAGGTACTCCCTCAGCTCTTCTCTGGATATCGCCTGGTCTTTCAGTTCCTGCACCGCATCCAGACGCTTCTCGATCTCTTTTTTATCGATCAGGGGCTGTTCCACATATTTCCGGAGCGTTCTTGCTCCCATAGCCGTCTTTGTCTTATCCAGCACCCAGAGAAGAGACCCTCTCTTCTGCTTCTCCCGGAGCGTCTCACATAATTCCAGATTTCTCCGGGTAGAGCTGTCCAGCATCATGTATTTTCCTGACGCATAAGGTGTAATATGGGTCAGGTTGGACAGGTCATTTTTCTGCGTCTCCAAAAGATACTGCAGCAGTGCTCCCGCACTGATCACCCCGCAGTCATAATCAGCCAGCCCAAGTCCTGCAAATGAGGATACTTTGAAGTGATCCAGAAGTTTCTGTCTGCACACTGCGTCGTCAAAATACCATGCATCCAGCGAATAGATCGTGATCCCCAGCCGGTCTTTCATGCCGTCGAGATCCATGCCGCTCATGTAGAACGCTTCGTTGCAGATGATCTCTGACGGAGAAAAACGATAGATCTCATCCATCAGCTTTGCACTGTTCTCAATCTCGGTCACAAAGTAATCCCCGGTGGTAATATCCGCCACTGAGACTCCGTACCGGTCCGCAATATAGACAATACACATGATATAATTGTTCTTCGACTCGTCAAGCGCCTGAGTATCAAGATTCGTTCCCGGTGTAACGATACGCACCACTTCACGCTTTACGATCCCCTTGGCTGTCTTCGGATCTTCTACCTGCTCACAGATTGCTACTTTATACCCTTTGGATACCAGTTTATTGAGATAACTCTCCACGGCATGATATGGGACGCCGCACATAGGCGCCCGTTCTTCCTGGCCGCAGTTCTTTCCGGTCAGCGTGATCTCCAGTTCCCGTGACGCAGTCAGCGCGTCGTCAAAAAACATCTCATAAAAGTCACCTAGCCGGTAGAACAGAATGCAGTCCTGATACTGGGATTTCGTCTCCATATACTGTTTCATCATTGGTGTTAATTCAGCCACATTCGTACTCCTTTACTATATCTGTATCCTGCTTTCCACACAGGTAAACGGACAAATTTTCTGCGGATGTATTATAGCATTTTTGATAATTGACTTCAACTGCCGAAAAAACAGAACGTCATAATACATGAAATTCCGGCTTCTTCTCTCCGTAGAGAAAATGGAGCAGATATCCGCTCAGGAGGATTCCCACTGCACACAATCCTGAAAATATGATGGTAAAAGGAAGACAGATCTGTCCCATCAGTTGAAAGGGCTGATCCGTATAATCCCACACATTCCAGTGCATGATCTTATTTACAAATATTCCTGTGATAAACTCACAGGAAGTCACAAAGACCGCGCACCATATCACCTGTTTCCACAGAGGCGCGCTCCATCCGGTCCATATGCCCTGCTGGGCAAAAAATACAAGGCAGACACCTCCCAGCAGGAACATGGACCAGTGGGAGAATCCCCGGAATATCATTTCAAAAGAATAATAGAGCGTCCCGCCCAGAGTTCCCAGAAATAAATATTCACTCAGTCGTTTCACGATAAGTATCCCTCTCTTAAAAGCACTTATGGATAGTCTGAGCCTTTTCCGGATATTTTATAAGTAGAAATGACTGGCTTCTTTTGGAAGACTCAAAAATCACTCTTCCCGGAATTTTCTGATTTCTTCCAGGCGTTCGGCAGTTTTCTTCTCTTCGCCTTCCTGAGTCGGATGATAATACGTCCTTTCTTTCAGGCTGTCTGGCATGCACTGCATATGAGTCAGTTTTTCTTCTGTATCATGAGCATATTCGTAACCTTTTCCATATCCTTGCTCTTTCATCAGCCCTGTAACTGCATTCCGGATCTGCATGGGCACCGGCTCCGCCCGCAATGTCTTTACATCCTTTTTTGCGGCTTCGCAGGCTGTGTAAAGGGCATTGGACTTGGGCGCCATAGACAGGTAGACAACTGCATGAGTGAGGTGCACATCACACTCGGGCATCCCGAGGAAATGGCATGCCTGATAGGCTGCCACTGCCACCTGAAGCGCATGACTGTCTGCAATCCCCACGTCTTCACTGGCAAAACGGATCAGGCGCCGGGCGATATAGAGTGGATTTTCTCCTCCTTCCAGCATGCGCATCATCCAGTAGATAGCTGCGTCAGGATCACTGTTTCGCATAGATTTATGAAGAGCAGAGATCAGATTATAATGTTCCTCTCCTGTTTTATCATACAGAAGAGACTTACGGCTGATGCACTGGGAAAGACCTTCTGTCGTGACCGTGATCCCCTTTGCACTGATCTCACCGTTTAAGACAGCCATCTCAAGCGTATTGAGCGCAGTCCTTGCATCGCCGTTTGCAAAGGCAGCGATAGCGCGGAGATTCTCCGGGGAAATATCGACGTTCTGATTTCCGAAACCATCCGGATTCTTCAGGGCATTTTTCAGAAGTTTTACAAGATCATCTTCCTTCAGCGCTTTCAGCACGAAGACACGGCACCTTGACAGAAGGGCCGCATTGATCTCAAAAGAGGGATTTTCTGTCGTTGCACCGATCAGTATGATACTGCCCCGCTCTACATATGGAAGAAACGCATCCTGCTGTGCTTTGTTAAAACGGTGGATCTCGTCCACAAAGAGAACGGTGCGCATTCCTACTCTCCTGCTCATCTCCGCACGGTTCATCACTTCCTTGATCTCCTTGATCCCGCTGGTAACTGCACTGAAATTAATGAATTCCGACTTCGTCTTTCCTGCTATGATACTGGCCAGAGTCGTCTTTCCCACGCCCGGAGGTCCCCAGAAGATCATGGATGAGATCTGGTCCCTCTCGATCAGCTGCCGCAGGATCTTCCCCTTTCCCACAAGATGCTCCTGCCCTGCGAAATCATCCAGCGAATCCGGACGCAGCCTGCTGGCAAGCGGAGTCATCGCTCTGTTATTTCCGAATAATGACATCTGTTCCATACCGGTTCCTCACTTTACACGAATACAAGCAGATCAATGCGGCAGACCTGCTGTTCCCGAAAGTATAAAATAGACGCATGGCAGGGCTATGCCTCCACAGTCCTGCCACACGTCTTATATCCTGTTTCTCATCTTACATCATGGTTGGAGCTTTTGTCCCGACACCATTTTATTCATCTACATCTCTGATGCTGAAGCTGAACCTTCCCATCTTGTCTTTCCCGAGACATACAGCCTTTACAACATCACCAAGAGCAAGTACATCCTCTACTTTGTTCACTCTCTTCTTGGCAATCTTAGAAATGTGTACAAGTCCTTCCTTGCCAGGCGCAAACTCGAGAAATGCTCCGAAATCTTTGATGCTGACGACTTTTCCTTCAAATACCTGTCCTGCCTCAAAATCAGTTACGATGGTATAGATAAGTTTTGCAGCCTTGTCCATGCCCTCTTTCTCAGTACCGCAGATTGATACAGAGCCATCATCTTCAATATCGATCTTGACACCTGTCTGCTCAATGATGGCATTGATCGTCTTTCCTCTTTGTCCTACTACATCACCGATCTTCTGCGGGTCGATCTGCATCTGGATGATCTTCGGTGCATACGGTCCTACTTCCGGCCTTGGCTCGGAGATTGCCTTATTCATTACTTCATCGATGATATAGAGTCTTGCCTTTCTCGTAGCGGCTACAGCCTCCTCGATGATCGGTCTTGTAAGACCATGGATCTTAATATCCATCTGGATCGCAGTGATTCCTTTGTGAGTACCTGCAACTTTGAAGTCCATATCCCCGAAGAAGTCTTCCAGCCCCTGGATATCTGTCAGCACAAGATAATCGTCATCTGTCTCACCTGTCACAAGTCCGCAGGAGATGCCTGCCACCGGAGCTTTGATCGGCACACCGGCAGTCATGAGCGACATACTGGAAGCACATACACTTGCCTGGGATGTAGATCCGTTGGATTCGAATGTCTCGGATACTGTACGGATCGCATACGGAAAATCTGCTTCGCTCGGAAGTACCGGAAGCAGAGCTCTCTCTGCGAGCGCACCGTGTCCGATCTCACGCCGTCCCGGTCCTCTGGACGGTTTCGTCTCGCCTACAGAATAAGATGGGAAATTGTAGTGGTGCATATATCTCTTGGATGTCTCAGCCTCATCAAGCCCATCCAGTCTCTGCGCCTCTGAAAGCGGCGCCAGTGTGGTCACTGTACAGATCTGTGTCTGCCCTCTTGTAAACATGGCAGATCCGTGTACCCTCGGGATCAGGTCGACTTCAGCTGCAAGCGGTCTGATCTGATCGATGGCGCGTCCATCCGGACGTTTGTGATCTTTGAGGATCATCTTTCTTACTGTCTTCTTCTGATACTGATATACAGCCTCACCCAGCTTGTTAAGCCATTCCTCATTATCTGCGAAAGCCTCGGCAAGCTTATCTGTGATCACACGGATATTCTCTTCTCTTGTCTGCTTGTCATCCGTGAATACAGCTTCTTCCATCTCCTCCGGAGTAACGATCTTCTGGATCGCATCGAAAAGCTCCTGAGGAACTGCAAAGCTCTGATACTCGTGTTTCTGCTTGCCGCACTCTGCTACGATCGTGTCAAAGAATGCGATGACCTTCTGGTTCAGGTCATGCGCCGCAAAGATTGCCTCGATCATCTTATCCTCCGGCACTTCATTTGCACCTGCCTCGATCATGATGACCTTTTCCTTTGTAGAAGCAACTGTAAGAGCAAGTTCTGAAACCTCTCTCTGGGCAGCAGTCGGATTGAATACAAACTCTCCGTCAATAAGTCCGACCTGTGTCGTGGAGATCGGGCCGTCAAACGGGATATCGGAAATGCTTGTCGCAACAGATGCTCCGAGCATAGCTGTCAGTTCCGGGCTGCAGTCCTGATCTACAGACATAACAAGGTTCTCCAGTGTTACATCATTTCTGTAATCTTTCGGGAAGAGCGGACGCATCGGGCGGTCGATGACACGGTCTGTCAGGATCGCATTCTCAGATGCCTTTCCCTCTCTCTTATTAAATCCTCCCGGGATCTTGCCGACAGAATACATTCTTTCATTATACTCTACACTTAAAGGGAAGAAATCAATCCCCTCTCTCGGTTTGTCGGATGCCGTTGCAGTACAGAGCACGGTCGTGTCACCATAGTGCATAAGAACTGCGCCGTTCGCCTGCTTTGCAACTCTGTCGACATCCACGCGCAGTGTTCTGCCTGCAAGTTCCATTTCATACTTTTTGTACATCTTATTCTCCTTTTTATCAATCGATTTTTCCTGCAGACAGGTGTCTCCGAAACTACTGAAAAACACACTAAAAAGACTTAATATGCTTTTCAGTGGTCTCGGTTACGTAGAACTGTCCGCAATCTTAAATATTATAGCATATTGAAACCATCAAGGCAAATATTTTCACAACTACTGCAAATAAAAACAGGGCAGATTTCTCTGCCCCGCCGTCTTGCTTATCAAAACCCGGATTATTTTCTGAGTCCGAGTCTCTCGATCAGTGAACGATATCTCTCAATATCCACTTTCTTTAAGTATGCAAGAAGTCCTCTTCTCTGACCTACCATCTTAAGAAGTCCTCTTCTTGAGTGGTGATCCTTCGGATTAGCCTTGAAGTGCTCTGTCAGCTCGTTGATCCTTGCTGTCAGGATAGCAACCTGTACCTCCGGTGAACCTGTGTCACCCTCTGTTCTTCCATACTCTTTGATGATTGCCTGTTTCTTCTCTTTTGCGATCATTTTCATATCCTCCTTAAAATACTTTGATAAAACGCCTGATATTAAGTAATGGTCGGAGTGATCCGATTACCGAACACCGGCTTAAACCTTGCATAGTATAGCATACGTCCCACAGATTGTAAAGATATTTTTTCTACACCAGTCCAATCCTGGTGCAGACCGGGCTGTTATTCCCCGTTTTTCTCCCGTCGGGCGGCAAAATATCTCTCACCGTAATGCATATCCTGCATCACATTATCTTTCAGTTCTTCTACAGAACCAAACTTTGTCTCCGGTCTCTCGAAATCACAGAACTGTGCTGTAACCTCTTTTCCATAAGCGTCTCCCTCATATTCGTAAACAAACACTTCCAGAAGCCGGCGGTGCTCGTCCGTCACGGTCGGCTTGATACCGGCATTGCCGACAGCATCATACCACTTCCCGTCAATCTTTACCCGGCAGGCATATACGCCGAAGCGGGGCAGGATCTTATTCTCCTCGGGCTCGATATTCATAGTCGGAAACCCAAGCGTACGTCCGAGCTGCTTCCCGTGCCGTACGATCCCGGTCAGCCCGTAGGGATATCCGAGCAGGTGCTCAGCCAGCTTTACATCTCCCTGAGCAAGTGCATCCTTGATATAGGTGCTGCTGATGACCGTTCCCAGATAACGTTCTTTTTCTATCACATCTACCGTATATCCGTATTTTTCCGCATATTCAAGAAGCATCTGTGCGTTGCCGCGTTTTCCATAGCCAAAATTAAAGTCCGTCCCCACTACGATATGAGCGGCCCTGAGAGTCCCGTATAAAACATCCTCAATAAATTTTTCTGCCTCCATCTCCCGCAGCTCTTTCGTAAACGGCTGGTCGATCAGCCAGTCCACCTCATTCTCAAGATGTTCCCGCCTCTCTCTGCCCGTCATTAGAGATTCTCTGTGCATGTCAAATGCACAGACCACACTTTCGCATTCATCGGATGCATAGGATCTGATCTTGTCAATCAATTTCTGATGTCCTAAATGAAGCCCGTCAAATTTTCCAAGTGTGACAGCGGTCTTCTTCCGGCCGCTGTAGGATTCGATTCCTGTAATGTATCTCATATCAACCCTCTTCCCTGTCCAGAAACATTTTTTCAGGGCGAAACCTGTCTTTCTTTCTGTCATAATAGTAGATGCCGATAAAATTTCTATGGCTGTCATATATACGGAAGCGCCTGTCCTCCAGCTGTTCAGCAGATTTCCCGGCGATCTCACCTGTGAGATGCTTACGTTCCAGAGGATTCCCATTGTACCCAAACACATCGAACCGTTCTTTGGTACGTGACTCTTCGAGATCACAAAATACACTGTCCGTCGGCATCAGTATCTCACCCGTCCTGCCCTCATGCACGATTCTCTCTACTTCGGCAAGCTTCAGGCTTTGGTCCAGAGAGAACTGCCCGACACGTGTACGCAGCAGTTTCTCCATACATCCGCCACACCCGAGTTTTTCACCGATATCATGACACAAAGTACGGATATAGGTTCCTTTTGAACATTTCACTTCCATACGGACGCGCGGCAGATTGATATCCTTGATCCTGATATCATAGATCATGACTTTCCGGCTCTTTCTCTCGATTGTCTTACCTTCCCTTGCAAGTTCATAGAGTTTTTTCCCGCCGACTTTCAGAGCAGAATACATCGGCGGAATCTGATCATACTCACCGATAAATCCGCGAATGCATGATTCCGCCTTTTCTTCCGTGACTGCTCCGTCTGGCAGTTCCGGATCATCCAGAGAATGTTCGGAAAGCACCCTGCCGGTGATATCCTGAGTGTCTGTTGATGTTCCAAGCAGCAGGACTGTCTCATATGTCTTATCCTTATCGGTAAGCATATCACAAACTTTTGTGGCACGCCCCAGACAGACAGGGAGCACCCCTTCCGCCTCCGGATCAAGGGTGCCCGTATGTCCGATCTTCTTCTGCCCCACCATCCCGCGCAGCCGCGCAACGACATCATGGGAAGTATAACCTTTTTCCTTATAAATATTCAGGATTCCGTTGATCATTGTTCATCATCCTGTTCTTCTTCATGTTTTAACTGCAGTGCGATCCGGGCTGTTATGTTGTTGATCACATCATGGCTGGACCCCTCCATCGTAACCCCGGCTGCACGTACATGCCCGCCGCCGCCGTAATATTGCGCGATCTCGCTTACATCTACCTTTCCTTTGGAACGCAGGCTTACTTTAAATTGCTGCGGACTTATCTCATGGAGAAAGATTGCGACTTCAACACCCTTTGTCTGACGCAGCTGGCTTACGATCCCTTCAAGATCAGAGGGCTGCGCCTGAAAAAATTTCATGGATTTCTGCCGTATCACGGATACGATACATTTCTTATCCATAATGAGCATGCTCTCAAGAAGGGCGCGTCCCAGGATCTGGTTCTGTATGTAGCTCTTCTCGTAATATGTCTTATCAATGATCTCGCTGCCGTTGATCCCTTTACGCATCAGCTCTGCTGCGATCTCCATCGTCTCCGGAGATGTACAGGAATACTGAAACACACCCGTATCATGAACAATTCCCATATAAAGGGCCTCTGCAGATGCAAGGCTGATCTTATCCCTGTCTACCATATTATATACGAGTTCTGAAGTCGAACTGGCATCCGGCACGATATAGTTATAATCTGCAAATGCATCATTGCTGATATGATGGTCAATACACAGCGTTTCTTTTGCATTTTCAAACAGAGGACTTGAAAACCCGAGACGCTGTGCATCCCCGCAGTCCAGGCATATAAACAGATCATACACAGCACTGCCGTCAGTCTGTGTCTTTACCTCGTCCGTACCTTTGATAATACTGTACGCCTCCGGCACTTCCTCGAGATACACATCAGTGCCGATATCCGGATACTGTTCTCTCAGATAGTGGTACAGCCCCATACACGAACCTACGCAGTCGCCGTCCGGGCGGACATGGCCGCCCAGGGCAACACTCTTCTTTCCTTTCAAAATATCATCTAATATAATTTTCATGCTGTTATTCAACTCCATTATCCAAATCTCTGGTTACTTCATCTATCTTCCTGCTGATATTCACGCCATACTCAATAGACTGATCCACGATGAACCGGATCTCCGGGGTATTTCGCATATTGATCGTACGTGCCAGTTCACGGCGGATGTAGCCTTCCGCACTCTGCAGGCCGCGGATCGTATCCTCCTGGGCTTTCTTATCCCCGAGGACACTGATATATGCTTTGCATGTCTTTAAGTCCGGAGCAACTTCCACAGCTACCACGGAAGTCATCGGCGCAACTCTGGGATCCTTGATCCCGCTGCGAATGATGTTGCTCAGTTCCCGCTGGACCTCAGCGTTTACACGTGTGTTTTTGATACTGTTTTTTCTCATTGCCGCTCCTTTTTGTGAGAATCTATTTTCTCTCTGTCTCTACCATTTTATAAGCTTCTACGTTGTCTCCCTCTTTGATGTCATTGTAGTTCTCAAATACGAATCCGCACTCGTAGCCTGCTCTTACCTCCTTGACATCATCCTTAAATCTCTTAAGAGATGCAAGCGGTCCGTCAAAGACTACGATACCGTCACGGATCAGGCGGACAGAACAATTTCTCTCAAAGATACCGTCCTGTACATAAGCACCTGCGATCGTGCCGACGCCTGACGCCTTAAATGTCTGCCGTACCTCTGCGTGGCCGAGGATTTTCTCCTCAAATACCGGATCGAGCATACCTTTCATGGCAGCCTCTACATCCTCGATCGCATTGTAGATGACTCTGTACAGTCTGATGTCTACGCCTTCCCGCTCAGCGATATCTTTTGCTGTTGCATCCGGGCGCACATTAAATCCGATAATGATCGCATTGGACGCTGATGCCAGGATCACATCTGATTCATTGATGGCGCCTACGCCTCCGTGGATCACTTTGATCACTACTTCATCATTCGAGAGCTTCAGAAGGCTTTGTTTCAGCGCCTCCACAGAACCCTGTACATCTGCTTTTACCACAATGTCAAGCTCTTTCAGATTGCCTTCCTGGATCTGGTTGAACAGATCATCAAGAGACATTCTTGATTTTGTCTCTTCAAGCAGTTTAACTTTGTTCTGTGCGATAAACGTTTCAGCGAAGTTTCTCGCCTCTTTCTCAGATTCGCAGCCTACAAATACTTCTCCGGCATTCGGCACTTCATTTAATCCCAGGATTTCTACCGGCTGGGACGGTCCCGCTTCCTTGACACGTCTTCCTTTATCATCCATCATGGCACGCACACGGCCGTGTGCACTTCCTGCCGCAATGGCGTCTCCCACGTGGAGTGTTCCCTTCTGGACAAGGACCGTTGCCACAGAACCTTTTCCTTTATCAAGCTCTGCCTCGATGACAAGACCTCTCGCTGCACGGTTCGGATTTGCTTTCAGCTCCATCACCTCTGCAGTAAGCAGGATCATCTCCAGCAGTTCCGGAATTCCTTCTTTCGTGTGAGCAGATACCGGTACAAATACCGTACTTCCACCCCAGTCTTCCGGAATGAGCTCATATTCTGTCAATTCCTGTTTCACGCGTTCGATATTAGCGCCCGGCTTATCAATCTTGTTGATCGCAACAATGATCTCGACACCGGCTGCTTTTGCATGGTTGATGGCCTCCACTGTCTGCGGCATAACGCCGTCATCTGCCGCTACCACGAGGATCGCAATATCTGTTGAGCTCGCCCCGCGCATACGCATGGCGGTAAACGCCTCATGTCCCGGAGTATCAAGGAAAGTGATCTTCTCTCCATTGACTTCCACCATATAAGCCCCGATATGCTGGGTAATACCGCCGGCCTCGCGGTCTGTCACATTTGTATGACGGATCGCATCAAGAAGGGAGGTCTTACCATGATCGACATGCCCCATGACGCAGACTACAGGCGGACGTTTTACCATCTGGCTTTCATCTTCTTCATCTTCTTTGAGAAGTTCCTCGATCACATCGACGACTTCCTCTTTCTCGCAGAGCACATCGAAGTCCAGAGCAATCTCTTCGGCTGTCTCATAATCAATCTCCTGATTCACTGTAACTACTTTTCCCTGCAGGAACAGCTTCTTGACGATCACGGACGGAACTACTTTCATCTTGTCAGCAAGTTCCTTGATCGTCAGGACTTCAGGGATTACGATCTGTTTGATCTTCTCTTCCTTCTTTTCTTCCTTCGGCTGCGGTTTCTTAGCCTCTGCTACCTGTTTCTGCTTCCTGCCTTTTCTTCCTTTTCCTTCGAACGCTTCGTCTCTGTATTCCTTCTTCTTGTTGTCGCGTTCTTTATCTTTCGCCTTGTTTCTCTGGCTCTTCTGCTGTTCCATTACAGGAGTGTTCATATCATCCCTGCGGGAATCTCTTCTGTCAGCACGCGGTCCCTGACCTGAGCCGCGCTGGTCGCGTCCATTTCTCTCCGGGCGACCCTGACGGCTGTTTCCGCTATTATTGAAACTGCGCCCGTTCTGGCCTCTGTCACCTCTTGCCGGACGGTCGCCTCCCTGTCTCTCGCCTCTTACCGGACGGTCGGACATATTTCTGTTATCTCTTCCGTCTCCCTGACGGTTTCCATGTGCACCCTGCTCCGGGCGGCCTCCCTGTGCAGCTCTCTCTGTTGAGGGCTTCCCTTCTGCCGCAGGACGCCCCTGCTGTCCCGGGCGCTCTGTGCGGGCCGGACGTGCAGTCTGTGCCGGTCTCTCTGATGCCGGGCGTGCATCCGCTGCAGGACGTGCGTTCTGTGCCGGACGTTCTGCCTGGACCGGGCGTTCTGCCGACGGTCTTGTCTCCGGAGCCGGTCTGCCCTCAGCTGCAGGACGTGCACCATGTGGCGCGCGTTCAGGGCGTACCGGTCTCTCTCCGGCCGGACGTGCACCATGTGCCGGACGTGCGCCTGCTCCTCCCTGTCCCGGGCGGCCTCCCTGCTGTCCCGGACGGGCCTGCCGCTGTGCGGGACGATTGCCCTGGATCCTGCTGCTGTTTCTGGAATTCTGCGGGCGGATCACAAATGCCAGATTTTTCTTTTTCGGTGCTGCAGCTTCTTTTGCTTCTGCCTGGCCTGCCGCATGATCTTCCCCTTTGTTCTCTGTCACAGGAGCTTTCTTTTCTCCCTTCTGAGAGACTTCACGGCGGATCTCGTCGGCCACATTGTCCTCGATCGTGCTCATATGATTCTTGATCTCCACATTTTTCTTCTGGAGAATGTCTACGAGTTCTTTATTATCCATGCCCAGCTCTTTTGCCAGTTCATGTACCCTCATTTTAGTCATATCAACTACCTCCTTTATGCAATATCCTCTCGGTCTTTAAGCTCTCTTTGAATCCCGTCTGCAAATCCTTCGTCCAATATCGCCAGAGATGCACGGAAT
>DWWO01000078.1 GCA_019119675.1 Candidatus Mediterraneibacter faecipullorum
CCGCAGGCATCATAGTTGGGGTCTTTTGACCCCAACATCATATAAGTATAGAAGGACAGATAAATAAAAAATGAAAAACAAACGATTAAATGTTGTGATACGGGTGCTTCCCGTGGTGATCGTGCTTGCGATACTTGCAGGGATCGCCATGTGGATAAACAGAGCAAATGAAAATGAAACAACGCCAGACAGCGGAAGACTGGTCTATGCACCGGCAAAGGTGACGGCGGTCCTGTCGGATAATGCGCAGGAAGATTTCGAAAATGCAGAAGGCCGGCGCGTGGGCGATCAGGAGCTGGAGATACAGATCCTGTCAGGAGATCACAAAGACGAGATCATGACAGTGACGAATTACATGAGTGCATTGTTTAATGTAGATGTCCAGCAGGGAGACCGGATCATTGTGAGGATTATGACAGATGAAAACGGCTCCTACTATGCTTCTGTATTTAATTATGACAGGGGAATTGTTCTGGGCGGTTTCCTGCTCATTTTCTTTATCCTGCTGGCAGCACTGGGCGGAAAGAAGGGGCTGGGGGCCCTGGCAGGGCTTCTGCTTACTCTGGGCTGCATCTGGTTTATCCTGATTCCCTGCCTGCTCCGTGGTGTCCCGGCGATACCGGTAACCATTGCTGTGTCGGCTGTGTCGGCGGCAGCGGGGCTGATCTTCTTAAACGGATATTCAAAGAAGACATTCTGTGCAGTCTGCGGCTGTGTCGGCGGTGTCCTTGTGTCAGGCATTGCTGCGGCAGTGGTTGGGACCCTTTCTCCTATGAACGGCTTCAATATGCAGGAGGCGGAAAATCTGATTCTGTACGGAGCGGATCAGGGGCTGAAAGTCAGCGGCCTTCTTGTGTGCGGTGTCCTGATCTCCGCGCTGGGTGCAGTGATGGATGTGGCCCTTGGCATTGCGTCATCGGTATGGGAAATGAAGGAACAGAATCCGGATGCTTCTGTGGGAAGCTTGTTCCGCTCGGGTATGCAGATCGGAAAGGATGCCATGGGAACTATGGCGAATACACTGATTTTGGCTTTTGCCGGTTCGTCTCTCAATATGCTGATTCTGGTGCAGACTTATAATATTCCGTTTCTTCAGCTCATCAATACGGATTCTATTGCTCTGGAAGTGGTACAGAGCGTGGCAGGCTCTATTGGAATCCTGCTGACCGTTCCTCTCGTGGCTTTAATCAGCGCAAGGCTTATGGCGCGCAGAAAAAAAGCGGGAGTTTAATATAGATGGCGCCGGAAATAAAACGGCGCCGCAGCAACACATTTATTTTTCAGAACAGGAGGATGAAGATGAAAAAGAAAGGAAAACCGGCACTTGGCGCAAGACTGACTGCCCTGTGCATGGCGGCTCTGATGGCTGTGTCTATGCTGCCGGCTCAGATCGCCTCGGCGGCAGAGACTTCCTTCGGGAAGATCGCTTCAGAGCAGGATTTTACCACGGGCCGCTATGTTATGGTGACAGATACCGGATATGCGCCGCAGAAAATTGACGGCACATGGCTGCCGGCAGATGAACTTGGAACAGCGCTGGGAGATACGGTGTCCGCTCCGGCAGATGAGACTGTCTGGGAGATTGCGGTGACAGCGGATACTGCTACGATCAAAGATATGGACGGGAAGTTTCTTGCACCAAAGGGCGGAAATAATAACGGAATCACGATATCAGATACAGAATATCAGTGGAAGTGGGAATGTACGGACGGAAAGTTTACATTCAGCGGCCAGGGAGATGACACGGTTATCCTGGCAAGCAACAGAAGCAGCCAGAATAAATTCCGCGCTTACAAGACTACAACGGTAAGTGGAAATCTCAATGGATATCCTTCGGAATTCACACTGTACAAAGAAGAATCCGGCGGTACATCTGAAGGCACGGTAGCAGCGCCCCAGGCGGCTCCTCAGGCGGGAAATGTGGCTTCCGGAACAGCAGTTACACTGACTACATCCACGTCCGGAGCCCAGATTTATTTCACAATGGACGGAAGTGATCCTTCAGATGCGGCAAATGAAGCACGGGAGCTCTACGGTGCGGACAATATGCCGGTCATTACCGAAGACTGTACGCTGAAAGCGGCGGCAGTGCTGGAAGGCGTGTACAGCGCAGTGCAGACACTGCAGTACACTGTTTCCGACAGCGGAGAAGAGGGAACCCTGCCTGAAGACGGGGATCAGGTTGTGATCTACGCGCCGGCATATAACAAAGCTCTTTCCGCTGACTACAACGGTTTCTACAACAAAGGCACAGATGTGACAGTAAACAGCGATGGCACACTTTCCGGGTATACAGATATGGATGTCTGGACTGTAACAGATAACGGGGACGGAACTTACAGCTTCTCTCATGACGGTCAGAATATTGGCATGGGCGACAGTTATTCCAGCATGCCGCTGGGTGAGAAAAACGACAAATGGGTTCTTGAGGACGCAGGAAACGGACTTTATTATGTGAAGAATACGGTCCGTAATGCATATATGGAGTGGTATGACAGCAATGGAAACTGGAGCGCATACTACAACATCGCAGAGGGCAGTGAGGGCATGTTCGCGCTGGCCTTCTATAAAGTGACCGATGTTCCCGGCGGTTCTGACGAGCCGGATGCGCCTTCTGCGGTAGAAGGTCTTGAGGTGGAAGCGTCTCCGAAGAGCGGCGCCAGCGTGGTGGAAGGACAGAAGATCACTCTGGAAGCTGCTGACGGCGCGGAGATCTACTATACAATGAATACAGACGGAACAGAGCCGGCTGATCCAGAGGCAGGAAATGCAGAGCAGCTCTACACAGAGCCCCTAGAGATCGCAGCCACACCGGAGAAAGATAAGCCGATTATTGTAAAGGCACTGGCCTATATTCCACAGAACGGAGATACAGAGGCACAGACTGGGGAAGTCTATACCTTTACATATAAAGCTCCTATGATGATCGAGGATTATGGCCTGTATTTCGGACAGCTGCACGCGCATACAAACCTTTCTGACGGAACCGGTACGGTGGAGCAGGCGTTCGAGCACGCGGCCAATGTGGAAAATCTGGATTTCCTTGCGCTGACAGACCACTCCAACTCTTTTGAGGGCCAGAGCGGACTTCCCGGCGCAGGTACAACCCATCTGGGCGATGAGAATGCCGAAGAAGTAAATGCTTCCTGGAGAGAGGGACGTGAGGGCGCAAGAGCCATTACAGCACAGGAAGGCGATTTCGTAGGTATCTACGGATTTGAAATGACATGGTCCGGCGGAGCACCGGGACATATCAATACATTTAATTCCGAAGGATTTGAAAACAGAAACGCGGAGCCTTACAGAAAAGGCGATAACTATGAAGTACTGGAAGCTTACTACAATACCCTGAATGAAAATCCGGAGACCATCTCCCAGTTCAACCATCCGGGAGATACGTTCGGTGATTTCATGGATTTCGCCCTCTATGATCCGGTCATCGATAATCAGATGACGCTGATCGAGGTAGGAAACGGCGAGGGAGCCATCGGAAGTTCGGGATATTTCCCGTCTTACAGCTATTATACAAGAGCTCTTGACAAAGGATGGCACGTGGCGCCGACCAACAATCAGGACAACCACAAAGGCAACTGGGGCGATTCCAACACAGCAAGAAGCGTTGTGCTCTCCGACGGACTTTCCGAGGATGCGATCTATGACGCGATGAAGAACTACCGCGTATACGCTACAGAGGACAACGATCTGTCCATCCTGTATTCCCTGAACGGAAATGCAATGGGCTCGATCCTTGACGAGCAGGACGAGATCAATATAAAGGCGGAAATATCCGATCCGACAGACACTAGCGGAGAGACTAAAGTAGAGGTTATTGTAAACGGAGGACAGACGCTGGCGGAGAAGACATTTACCGGCGGCAGCGCGAC
>DWWO01000079.1 GCA_019119675.1 Candidatus Mediterraneibacter faecipullorum
TTAGACCTTTTGACCCTGGCATCATATTATCTTAAGCGGCAGGCATTTCGCCGGATCTTATGCCGCCAGAGATTCTGGTAGTTCTTTGCCTCACACATTTCAGAGGCGAAAATCAACTGCTTGTAACTGTTGGATACATTCGTTATAATGAAGAAAGGGAAAAGTCTATGAAAAATGAACTTGCCGGAGATCTTACTCTGGCGGAAGGAAAAAGTCAGTACGATACATATTGTAAACGGATTCTGGCAAACAAGATAATTCTCGCATGGATCCTGAAATATGCTGCTGAGGAATTTAAAGACATGCCAATCAGTCAGATTAAGACCTGCATTGGCAGCGATATCCGCATATCGGAAGTCAGCGTCCTGCCCGGCAGAACGAACCTGCGTGAGCCGGAAAAAATCACAGGAGAATCCGAAGAGGATTCGGTGCCGGGTGAAGGAGAGCTTTGTTATGATATCCGGTTTTCTGTATATTATGCCCGACAGAAAGAAAGGATTAAACTGATCATTAATGTGGAAGCTCAGAAGGAATTCCGTCCGGGATATTCGATTACAACGAGAGGAATATTTTACGGGGCACGGATGCTTTCAGCACAGAAAGGAATTGAATTTACAGGAAGAGATTACGATAATATCCGAAAGGTGTACAGCATATGGATCTGTATGAACGCGCCGGACTATATCGGGAATGCTATATCCGAATACAGTATCTGTAAAAAGGACAGGGTTCCAGGAATACCGGATGAGAAAAAGGCGTATGACAAGCTGACGGTCGTTATGATCTGTCTGAATCCTGATTCGAAAAAGGGAAACCGGCTGACGAAGATGCTGGGTGTTCTGCTGGCACCGGGAATTAAGGCAAAAGCCAAAATACATCAATTGGAGAATGAATTCGATATACCGATGGAAAATGATATGGGAGAGGAGTTGAACCAGATGTGCAACTTGAGTGATTATGTGGAGGAAATCGGAATAAAAAAGGGAATAGAACAGGGAATCGAGCAGGGGATAGAGAGAGGAAGAGAAGAAGGAATCGAGCAGGGCAGGGAACAGCTTTTAACTCAGCAGGTACTTAAAAAGCTTTCAAGAGGTAAGTCGGTTTCGGAAATAGCCGGAGAGCTGGAGGCAGATGAGGATACGATTTACAGAATATTAGAGAAGATCGATCAATGATATAATCATAGTGAAAACAGGAGGTATCAGGAAATGAAGAAAGTATGTGTTTTTCTCGCAGACGGATTTGAGGAGATCGAAGGCCTGACAGTTGTGGATATCCTGCGCAGGGCAGGAGTTGAGACGGAGACCGTATCAGTAATGGGAAGAAAGCAGATCAACGGTGCTCACGGTATCATCGTGGAGGCGGATAAAGTGTTTGAGGAAGCAGACATTGCAGATGCAGATATGCTGGTGCTGCCGGGAGGAATGCCGGGCACACTGAACCTGAAAGCCCATGAGGGGCTGAGAAAACAGATTCTCTCATTTAACAGCCAGGGTAAATATCTTGCAGCAATCTGTGCTGCACCCACTGTTCTAAGTGAGCTGGGGATCTTAAAAGGGAAAAAGGCATGCGCATACCCGTCTTTCGAGGAAGAGCTTGACTGTGGTGAGGTCCTGAAAGTTCCGGCTGTTACGGACGGGAATATTACGACCGGCAGGGGGATGGGAGCTGCTATCCCGTTTGCACTCAGACTCGCAGCAATCCTCTGCGGAGATGAAAAGGCAGAAGAAATCAGAAAATCTGTTGTATACGAATAAAATACTGGAAATGTGCGGCTTTATGTGCTATACTATTCCAATGACTGCAAAGGTGTGCCCTGATGTGGTTTTTAAGTGGAAAACAGGGCAATTTTGAACTTTGCGCATGCAAGGAGGAAGAAAATGAGTTTACAGGTAGAAAAATTAGAACATAATATGGCGAAGCTGACGATCGAGGTGTCAGCAGAGGATGTGGAGAAGGCACTTCAGGCTGCATACCTGAAAGAACGCAGCAAGATCAGCCTCCCGGGATTCCGTAAGGGCAAAGTGCCGCGTCAGATGATCGAGAAAATGTACGGACCGGAAGTGTTCTATGATGAAGCTGCAAATCATATGATATCAGAGGCATATGGCAAAGCTTATGACGAGTGTGAGCTTGAAATCACATCCCAGCCAAAAGTCGAGATCACACAGCTTGAGAAAGGAAAACCGTTTATCTTTACAGCAGAGGTTGCGGTGAAACCAGAGGTGACACTCGGTGAATATAAAGGACTGAAAGTGGATAAAGTTTCTACAAGAGTCACACAGAAAGAGGTTGACGAGGAAATCGACAAAGAGCGCGAGCGCAATGCGAGAACGATCGACGTGACAGACAGGGCTGTTCAGGATAAAGACCAGGTAACACTTGATTTTGAAGGCTTTGTTGACGGAGAAGCTTTTGAAGGCGGAAAAGGCGAGAAATATCCGCTGACGATCGGATCCGGTTCTTTCATTCCGGGATTTGAGGAGCAGCTCATCGGTGCCGAGATCGGTAAAGAAGTGGAAGTTAAAGTGACATTCCCGGAAGACTATCAGGCAAAAGAGCTTGCCGGAAAAGATGCTGTATTTAAATGTACAGTCCATGAGATCAAGGCAAAAGAACTTCCGGAGCTGGATGACGAGTTTGTATCAGATGTTTCCGATTCAAGCGAGACAGTAGATGACTACAAAGCTGAAGTAAAAGCCAAGATCAAAGAGCGCAAGGAAAACGAGAGAAAACAGAAGAGAGAAGACCAGTCAGTTGAGCAGGCTGTTGCCAATGCAGAGATTGATATTCCTGAGCCGATGATCGATCTTCAGGCAAGACAGATGGCTGATGATTTTGCACGCCGTATTATGCAGCAGGGCATGAGCCTGGAGCAGTACTTCCAGTTTACAGGACTGAATGAAGAGAAGATGATGGAAGAGTTCAGACCGCAGGCTGAGAAGCGTATCCGTACAAGACTCGTACTGGAGGCAGTTGTGGCTGCAGAGAACATTGAAGTGTCAGATGAACGTCTGGAAGAGGAACTTCAGAAGATGGCAGATGCTTATCAGATGGAAGTTGACAAGCTCAAAGAATTTATGGGCGACAATGAGAAGAAACAGATGAAAGAGGATATAGCAGTTCAGGAGGCAGTGACACTCATTGCAGATGCGGCAGTAGAGGGTTAAGCAGGTTGATCGGAAGGTGTGCCGCATGGTGCACCTTCCAGTACTTTTGTAGAAGAAAGAAGGCATAATATATGAGTTTAGTACCTTACGTCATTGAACAGACAAGCCGTGGTGAACGGTCCTACGATATTTATTCAAGACTTTTAAAGGAGAGGATCATTTTTCTTGGTGAGGAAGTAAATGATGTGTCAGCCAGTGTGGTAGTGGCACAGCTCCTTTTCCTTGAGGCGGATGATCCGGATAAGGATATCCAGCTTTATATCAACAGCCCGGGCGGATCCGTGACAGCCGGGATGGCAATCTATGACACGATGCAGTATATCAAGTGTGATGTTTCTACTGTGTGCATCGGCATGGCTGCAAGCATGGGAGCGTTCCTGCTTGCCGGTGGTAAAAAAGGCAAGAGATTTGCCCTGCCGAACGCAGAGATCATGATCCACCAGCCGTCCGGCGGTGCGCAGGGACAGGCGACTGAGATCCAGATCGCAGCGGAGCACATTCTCCGCACAAAGCAGAAATTAAACGAGATCCTGGCTGCAAATACAGGCCAGTCTCTCGAGACGATCAAAGCCGATACAGAGCGTGATAACTTTATGTCTGCAGAAGAGGCAAAAGCATACGGTCTGATCGATGAAGTGATCGTAAACCACTAAGACAGCGGTATGAGGTGAAAAAATATGGCAGGAAAAATGATGGATGATATCGTGAGATGCTCATTCTGTAACAAGACTCAGGCGCAGGTGAGAAAACTGATCGCCGGACCAAACGGCACATATATCTGCGACGAATGTATCGGTATCTGTTCGGAAATTATTGAGGAAGAACTGGATTATAACGACGACAGGGCATTTGATGATATCAATCTTCTGACTCCGGAGGAGATGAAAGCTTTTCTCGACGATTATGTGATCGGACAGGATGAAGCAAAGAAGGTCCTTTCGGTGGCAGTTTATAATCATTATAAAAGGATCATGGCAGAGCAGGATCTCGGTGTGGAGCTTCAGAAGAGCAATATTCTCATGCTCGGACCGACCGGCTGCGGGAAGACGCTGCTTGCCCAGACACTTGCCAGGATCCTGAACGTTCCATTTGCGATCGCGGATGCCACTGCGCTTACAGAGGCAGGATATGTGGGAGAAGATGTGGAGAACATTCTTCTAAAAGTGATCCAGGCAGCGGATGGCGATATCGAGAGGGCTGAACACGGGATCATCTATATTGATGAGATTGATAAGATCACAAGAAAATCAGAGAATCCGTCTATCACAAGAGATGTTTCCGGAGAGGGTGTGCAGCAGGCGCTTCTTAAGATCATAGAGGGAACTGTTGCATCTGTACCGCCGCAGGGCGGAAGAAAGCATCCGCATCAGGAGCTGATCCAGATTGATACGACGAATATCCTGTTCATCTGCGGCGGAGCATTTGAGGGAATTGATAAGATCATTGAGACCCGTCTTGACAGAAAGTCCATTGGATTTAATGCAGAGATCGCACAAAAGCATGAGTATGATATGGATGTCCTGCTCCATGAGGTACTTCCGCAGGATCTTGTGAAATATGGTCTGATCCCGGAGCTGGTAGGAAGACTTCCGGTCACGGTTTCACTGGATCTTCTGGATAAGGAAGCTTTGATCAGGATCCTGACAGAGCCGAAGAGCGCGATCGTGAAGCAGTATCAGAAGCTTCTGGAACTCGACGGAGTGAAGCTCGAGTTTGACAGGGACGCTCTTACAGCCATTGCAGAGACAACACTTAAACGGAAAACAGGAGCCAGAGGATTGCGCGCCATCATGGAAAATATCATGATGGATACGATGTTCCGTGTTCCGTCGGATGAGACGATCAAAGAGTGCCGTATTACGAAGGAGACAGTGCTGGGAACAGGTGAACCGTTATATCTGCGGGACGGAGAAGAACGGAGATCATTCCTGACATCTGAAAGTGCGTGACAGTGGTGAGGAGAAATAAAAGCTGTATATAACCAGCATATGTACAGAGAAGACATGATATGGTATAGATACAGCCGTGGGGCGGGTGCAGTGGTAAATCCCATGTGCACCCGCCCTTTGTACAATAAGCCTGTCGTGACAGCGTAAATCATTGACTTACAGGAGGAGATGAAATGGACAACGAGATAAAGAGTCTGCCCATGGTCGCTCTCAGGGGTATGACGATCATGCCGGAGATGGTCGTGCATTTCGATGTGAGCAGAGAGCGTTCCATCGCCGCAGTCCAGGAGGCAATGGTAGAAGAACAGAAGATATTTCTGACAGCCCAGAAATCAATCGATACCGAAGATCCGGGAGCAGAAGATGTATATGAGATCGGTACAGTGGGAACGATCAAACAGATCATCAAGCTGCCGAAGCATATTGTAAGGGTACTGGTATCAGGTGAGGTGAGAGGGAGACTTAAGGAAATTGAATATAAAGACCCGTATCTCCGCGCTCAGGTTGAAATCATAAATGATGCAGATCTGACCATACCGGAAGATCTAAATGGTGAAGCAATGGAACGGGGACTCAAGGATATGCTGGTCGAATATGCCGCAAAGAACGGGAAGATGTCCAAGGAATCCGTAGCCCAGCTCCTTGATATCAAAGGGATCAAAAAGCTGGTGGATGAGATCGCGGCAAATATTCCTCTTTACTATACGGATCAGCAGGAAATACTGAATGAGACGGACTTCTGGAAGAGGTATGAGAAACTTTGTTTTAAGCTGGTCAATGAAGTCCAGATCATGAATATCAAAGAAGAAATCCAGAAGAAAGTCAAGGAGCGCGTAGATAAACATCAGCGAGAATATATTTTAAGAGAGCAGCTGAAACTTATCCGGGAAGAGCTGGGAGAGGATTCCACGATATCAGATGCGGAGGAGTTTGAAAATTCCCTGAAGAAGTTAAAGGCTCCGAAAGAAGTAAAAGAAAAGCTGCAGAAGGAGATCAACCGTTTCAAGAGTTCCTTGAACTCTCCGGCAGAGAACGGGGTGATCCGTACCTATATCGAGACGCTGCTTGAGATGCCGTGGGATAAGGCGGCAAAAGATAATAATGATATTGAGTACGCAAAAAAAGTCCTTGATGAAGACCATTACGGTCTTGAACAGGTCAAGGAGCGTATTCTGGAATTTCTCGCAGTGCGTACCCTCACAAAGAAAGGTGACAGTCCGATCCTCTGCCTTGCGGGACCGCCGGGAACCGGAAAGACTTCTATCGCGAAGTCTCTGGCCCGTGCAATGAAGAAGCCTTACGTGCGTATTTCTCTGGGCGGCGTTCGTGATGAAGCTGAGATCCGCGGTCACAGGAAGACATATGTGGGTGCGATGCCGGGAAGGATCGCCAACGGTATCCGGACTGCCGGAGTGAAAAATCCGGTCATGCTTCTGGATGAAATCGATAAAGTCAGCACAGACTATAAGGGAGATACATTTTCAGCTCTTCTGGAAGTGCTGGACAGCGAACAGAACAGTAAATTCCGGGATCATTATCTGGAAGTGCCTCTGGATCTGTCGGAAGTAATGTTCATCACTACAGCGAACACCCTTCAGACGATCCCGAGACCGCTGCTCGACCGTATGGAAGTGATCGAGATCAGCAGTTATACGGAGAATGAAAAGCTGCATATTGCTCTGGAACACCTGATCCCGAAACAGCTTGAAAAACACGGTCTTACATCGGAACAGCTCACCTTCAGCAAACATGCGATCTGGAAAATGGCGCGCAATTACACGAAGGAAGCGGGTGTGCGCCAGCTGGAACGTGAGATCGGGAATGTGTGCAGGAAAGCCGCAAAAGAGATCCTGACGACAGACCGGAAGAAGATTGGCGTCACAGACCGCAATATCCACAAATTCCTCGGAAAAGAGAAATATACATACCAGATGGCGAATCCGGCTCCGGAAGTCGGTATCGTGAGGGGGCTGGCATGGACAAGCGTCGGCGGGGATACGCTGCAGATCGAAGTAAATGTGATGCCGGGAAGCGGCGAACTGATGCTGACCGGACAGCTGGGAGATGTAATGAAAGAATCTGCGAGGGCAGGAATCAGTTATATCCGTTCCGTCAGCTGTAAATATGGCATAGCGGAAGACTTCTTTGAGAAACATGACATCCATGTGCATATACCGGAAGGAGCTGTACCCAAAGACGGACCGTCCGCCGGTATCACCATGGCGACAGCCATGCTGTCTGCCGTGACAGAGAAGAAAGTAAGGGCAGATCTTGCAATGACAGGTGAGATCACCCTCCGCGGCCGTGTGCTCCCGATCGGCGGTCTAAAGGAGAAGCTGCTCGCGGCAAAGAGCGCCGGCATCAGGACAGTGCTTGTGCCGAAGGAAAACGTGGCGGATGTGGAGGAACTCTCTTCCGAGATCACAAAAGGTCTGGAGATCATACCGGTGGAGAATATGGATGAAGTGCTGGAAAAAGCACTGACAGGAGAATGATATGGTAATCAGAAGTATTAATCTGGAGACAGTGTGCGGAGTTACAAGTACTCTGCCTGTAAATGATAAACCTGAGGTCGCATTTGCGGGAAAGTCTAACGTAGGAAAATCTTCCCTGATCAATGCGCTCATGAACCGGAAGGCTTATGCGCGTACTTCGGCAACACCGGGGAAAACACAGACGATCAATTTCTATAATATCAACGACGGCCTCTATCTGGTCGACCTGCCGGGGTATGGATATGCCAGAGTTTCTGAAAAAGAGAAAGAGCAGTGGGGGAAGATGATTGAGCGGTATCTGCACGGCTCAGCGCAGCTCCGTGCAGTATTCCTGCTCATTGATATCCGGCATGAACCCTCTGCCAATGACAGGATGATGTATAAATGGGTGGTTGAACAGGGATACCAGCCGGTCATCATTGCAACAAAGCTTGACAAAATAAAACGCTCGCAAGTACAGAAACATGTTAAAATGTTAAAAGAAGGCCTGTCACTCATCCCGGGGACAAAAGTGATCCCGTTTTCATCAACGACAAAACAGGGGCGGGATGAGATCTGGGAACTGATCGAGAGAGAATGTTTTGGGATAAGCATGGAGGAACAGGATGGAGAATAATCGTCCATACTGGCAGGTGGCGCTGCGACTGCTGTTCAGTCTCCTTGCCACTGCCGCATTTGTGATCGCAGGATGGAATCTGCTGAGGTTTCTTATGCCGTTTGTCATAGGATGGATCATTGCAGCTATCGCGGCGCCGCTTGTCAACTGGCTTGAGAAACGGCTGAAGATCGTGAAAAAACTGGGGTCTGCCCTTATCGTCATACTGGTGCTGGCCGGCATTATACTGGCGCTGTACTTTGGGATCAGCCGGCTTGTGGCGGAGATCAGCGATCTGATCCGGAATTTCCCTGATATGTACGCACAGCTCGAGACCGGATTGAGACAGATCGGAGATACACTTTCAGGTATTTTTGAACGTCTGCCGACAGGGATCCAGAACGGATGGAATGCAGTAGTAGAAAATCTTGACCAGTATATGGGAAATGTCGTATCAAATATCAGTGAACCGACAGTTACGGCAGCCGGAAATATCGCCAAGAGAGTGCCCTCTTATCTGATCAGTTTCCTTGTATCGGTACTGTCGGCATATTTCTTTATCGTGCAGCGTGAGGAAGTGCTTAACTGGATGAAGAAAGTGTCGCCTGAATCCATACAAAAAAGGATGACGCTTGTGATCGATAATCTGAGGTATGCTGTGGGAGGATATTTCAAAGCGCAGTTTAAGATCATGGCGATCGTATTTGTGATCCTGCTTGTCGGTCTGGGGATGCTTGGAACAGGATATTTTGTCCTCGTGGCTTTTTTGATCGCATTTCTCGATTTCCTTCCTTTTTTCGGGACAGGAACAGCGATGATCCCATGGGCGCTCTATGAATTTTTCATGGGTGATTATAAGATGACGGTGGCGCTTGTAGTGATCTATGTGATCACACAGGCAGTCCATCAGCTGCTTCAGCCCAAACTTGTAGGAGACAGTGTAGGGCTCAATCCACTGGTCACGCTTATTCTTCTCTATATCGGTTACCGTATGGGCGGAATCCTCTGGATGATCCTTGCCGTCCCGATCGGCATGGTGCTCATCAATATGTGTCAGGCGGGGGCATTTGACTATATTTTTGATGATGTGAAGATCCTTGCAGGCGGGATCCTGGGGCTGAAGGAAGAGCCAAAAGAACATTGAAAATGTATTATGGGTATGGTATAATAATCGCGCAAAGCGCCTTTCCTTTTCTGCACACGCGGTATTATGGATAAGGGAAGATTCCCCGTATATTTCAGCAGAAAAGAAAGAATATTTTTATATTGATCACAGGAGGTATCAGGCTATGAAAAAATATGTATGTGACGTATGTGGATACATTTATGATGAGGCGGCAGGAGATCCGGATAACGGTATCGAGGCTGGCACAAAATGGGAAGATGTTCCGGAAGATTTCCTTTGTCCGCTGTGCGGAGTGGGAAAAGACCAGTTTTCAGAAGTTGAATAAACCCACTTGATCAGATGAAGAAAAACTGCCGTCCCACGGACCTTTCAGTAGGAGTAGGATGGCAGTTTTTTTGTAAAAATATAATAAAAAGGGAAGGATAGTGTGGAAAAGAAAAAAGAAAAATTTGCTTCTGATACATCGGGAAGAAGTGCGTCAGACTGGGTGAAAGCGCTGATCATACTGCTGATCGGACTGACCATCGCCCACCTGGGCGTGACTTTGTTTTTATTGTCAGAGCTTGGAACAGATACCTTTACAGTATTTATCCAGGGATTGTCCAGAGTGTTTGGCCTGACGGTAGGCACAGTTCATGTGATCGTGTTGTGTATTCTTATGGTGATCATGCTGCTGACCACAAAGGGATATGTGAAACCCGGAACAGTTGTATGTGCTTTCTGCGGAGGACCGATCATTGATCTGTTTACATGGATGCTGGGCAGGTTTATTAATGAAAGTGCCGGAATGCCGGTACGTATTGTCAGTATGGTAGCCGGCTGTGTGATACTTTCTGCCGGGATGTCCGTCGTGATCAACAGTAATGCCGGAACAGGGCCAAATGATCTTGTGGCGGTTATTCTGTCGGACAAGATCGAGCGTGTGCAGTTCCGGTGGGTAAGAGTGGGATGCGATCTGTTTTTCGTGGTACTTGGCTTTATACTGGGAGGCACGGTAGGCGCCGGTACGATCGTGGCTGTGTTTCTTACCGGGCCGCTTGTGCAGTTCTGGCTGCCAAAGACAAAGAAAGCTGTACAGACCGTACTTCAGGAGGAATAGAGAAGACCACCGCTGTTTAAAATATATTTAGGAAAGGAAAGATACTATGGACAAATATGATGTGATCATAATAGGAGCCGGACCGGGCGGGATTTTTGCGGCATATGAGCTGATGCAGAAAGCGCCGAAGCTCAAGGTGGCCGTATTTGAATCAGGGAATCCTCTGGAGAAGAGAAAATGTCCGATCGACGGCAAGAAAGTAAAGAGCTGCATTAATTGTAAAACATGTGCTATCATGAGCGGATTTGGCGGGGCAGGTGCATTTTCGGACGGAAAATATAATATTACTAACGATTTCGGCGGCACGCTTTATGAATATATCGGAAAAGATACAGCTATCGACTTGATGAACTATGTTGATGAGATCAATGTGAGGTATGGCGGTGAAGGGACGAAGATGTATTCTACTGCAGGCACAAAGTTCAAGAAGCTGTGTATGCAGAATAAGCTGAAACTTCTGGATGCATCCGTGCGTCATCTGGGAACAGATATCAATTATATCGTTCTGGAAAATATGTTTGACGAGCTAAAAGAAAAAGCAGACTTCTATTTTAACAGCCACGTGGATAATCTGGAGATGGAGGGCGAGGGCTACAAAGTGACGTGCGCAGGTAAGCTGTATGAATGTGACAGGTGTATTGTTTCTGTCGGCAGGAGCGGAAGTAAATGGATGGAGAAGATATGCGAAGGCCTTGATATCCCGACCAAGTCAAACCGCGTGGATATCGGCGTGCGGGTTGAACTTCCGGCTGTGATCTTCTCGCATCTGACAGATGAACTCTATGAGAGCAAGATCGTGTACCGTACGGAGAAGTTTGAGGATAAAGTAAGGACATTCTGTATGAATCCTTACGGAATTGTAGTAAATGAAAATACGAACGGTATCGTGACAGTCAACGGACACAGCTATGAGGATCCGGAAAAGCAGACAGAAAATACAAACTTTGCCCTGCTGGTGGAGAAACATTTCTCAGAGCCTTTCAAGGACAGCAACGGATACGGTGAAAGCATCGCGCGGCTTTCCAATATGCTCGGCGGCGGAGTGCTTGTCCAGAGATTCGGTGACCTGATCCGCGGAAGGAGAAGTACGGCGAAGAGGATCGAGGAAGGATTTGTGCGCCCGACACTCTCTGCGGAACCGGGAGACTTAAGCCTTGTGCTTCCGAAGCGTATTCTCGACGGCATTATCGAGATGGTCTATGCGCTTGATAAGATCGCTCCGGGAACGGCAAACGATGATACGCTGCTCTACGGTGTAGAAGTGAAATTCTACAATATGGAAGTTCAGTTGAACGAGCATCTGGAAACGATCCACAAAGGACTCTATGTGATCGGAGACGGAAGCGGCGTGACACACTCGTTGTCACATGCATCGGCCAGCGGTGTATATGTCGCAAGAGAAATTGCGGGGGAGCAGGATTGACTATCTGGCGCTGCAACACAAAAAATATGATAACAGAGAAAACAGATGTGGTCAGGAAAAGGAGGATGTGGCGGTGAAACTGACAATGCTGGGAACGGGAAATGCCCTTGTGACAGAATGTTATAATACATGTTTTGCGCTCAGTGATGACAGAAATCATTTTCTTGTTGACGGCGGAGGCGGAAACGGCATTCTGAAGCAGTTGAAAGCTGCCGGCATTGACTGGCGTGATATTCATGATATTTTTGTGACGCATAAACATATGGATCACATTCTGGGGGTCATGTGGGTGATCCGTGTGATCGCACAGGCGCTGAAGCGGGGTGCATACGAAGGAGAAGTCAGGATATACGGACACAAGAAGGTATTGTGTATCCTGGATGATATGTCACATATGCTCCTCTCGAAAAAAGAGACAGAGTTTATCGGGAAACGGATCATATTTGTCCCGGTTTCAGACGGTGACGTGTACGAGATCATAGGACATAAGACAACTTTCTTTAATATACATTCTTCTAAGACGAAACAGCATGGATTTACCATGTATCTGGACCGGACGGTCAAACTGAGCTGCTGTGGCGATGAGCCCTATAACGAGACAGAGCGTATGTATGTACAGGGAAGTAAATGGCTGCTCCATGAGGCGTTCTGCCTTGATTCCGAGGCAGAACGTTATGCACCGTATGAGAAGCATCATTCAACCGTAAAAGATGCGTGTACTGCGGCTGAACAGCTGCATGTGGATAACCTGGTCCTGTATCATACAGAAGATTCTGATATCAGATCACGTAAGGCAAGATATACTGCAGAGGGAAAACAGTATTACAGTGGGAATCTATATGTGCCGGATGATCTGGAGACTATAGATATAAGCTGAGATTTTTATATTTACAAACGAATAGAAAAGAACAGAAAAAGGATGCCGTGCCGGCTCATTTTGAGCCGGCACGGCATCCTTTTTCCGCTCTGGAAAGAAATGCTGTCATGAGAACGCGGTTAAATTTTATGAGCATACGGATACATAATTCTCTGTTTTTCAGTCACACTAATTATGCAGGAAAATGGAGGATTATATGGTGGAAAACTTATTTATTATGGAGCAGGAGTTTCACGGGGCGTTAAAAAACAGTGAATTTCGTGTCTGGTATCAGCCTCAGATAGATATGCGCACAGGAAAACACTGTGGAGCGGAGGCGCTTGTCCGCTGGCAGAAACAGGATGGGAGCCTGGTGAAACCGGATGCATTTGTGCCGCCTCTGGAGAAACTGGGACTGATCGCCCGTCTTGACGAGGAAGTACTGGAGAATGTATGCAGGGATATCAGCCAGGCGAGGAAACAGGGAATCACTTTAGGACCTGTGTCTGTGAACTTGTCCAGACTACAGGCGGGAAGGAACGTGATTACTGAAAAATTGAAAAAAATCACAGAAGAGTATGAAATCACGAGAGACGAACTGTTTTTTGAGATCACGGAGACAGCAGATGGAGCGGAAGACGGACTGCCCGGCTTGGTGGAGCAGTTAAGAGAAAAAGGATTCCAGATCGCCATGGATGATTTTGGGACGGGAAATTCTTCTTTGAAGGTACTGCAGGAGAGCCACTTCGATATCCTGAAGCTTGACCGCTATTTTGTGGCACGTATCGGAGACCCGAAAGCTGAGATTATTCTGGCTTCAACGATCGCTATGGCAGGAGATCTGGGGTTGGAAGTAGTGGCGGAAGGGGTTGAGACGGAGGAACAGATACGCTTCCTCCTTGGCCACCAATGTCATCTGGCACAGGGATATTATTATTCCAGACCACTGACAAAAGAGCAGTATATCAAATGGCAGAAGGTTCGGAACTCCAGTAGGGCAGGCGGAATATTCCGGGAAAGGAAGCTGCACATATGAAGGGGCTGTACCGGAAACTTGCAGCGATATATCTGGTCTCGGCTGCCATGTTTATCCTTATTTTTTCGGTCAGTCTGTATATTGCGGGCAGATCTGAAAATGAACATTATCTGTCCCAGCTTCTGGAAAATGTAGAAAGTAATTATATCCGGTCTTCGGGAGAAAATGGAAATCCGGATTCAGGGCTGGAAGATGCAGAAAGAAAGATCGAATCGATTTTAAAACAGGCAACAACAGAATACGCGACCAGCATCTTTGCTGTGGGCAAGGAAGATGGGAAGATATTGGGAATGACGGAGAACAATCAGCAGGAGATCGATATACGAAATGTGGATGAAGGAACAGAGCTGCTGGATTATCTTGAAATACTGCCGAAAGATGAGGCTGTTCTGCTTTATATCAACGGAAAATATCAGAACGCTGTGGTCAGAGAGCTTGATAATATTTATTTAACCGCTTTTTCTGATCTGGACCGGGTTACTGACAATGTGAAGCTGACATTCTGGACCGGAGTGTCGGGGATGGCTGCGATCAGCCTGCTGACTGTCCTGCTGATCCGCCATCATCTGAGAAAATATCTGTTTGGTCATTTCATAAAGATAAAAGAGGGGATATACAGTATCCTGCGGGGCGAGAAGGATATGTATGAAGATGACAGCGAGATACCGGAATTAAAGCCTCTCGTAGAGATGATCTTTAAGCTGGAGCAGGAATATATAGAGAAATCGCGCGGAATGGACCTGATGGAGGACCAGCTGAACGAGGCAAGGTCGGAAGCAGAGTACGACCGGCTTACAGGACTTTATAACAGGACAGGATTCGAGCGCCGGGCGGAAGCATTCTTAGGAGAAGAAAACCGCAAAGGCGCCATGGTACTGTTTGATCTTGATAATTTTAAACGGGTCAATGACAGCGAGGGACATCCCGCGGGGGACGAGATACTCAGGAAATTTGCAGGATGTCTGTCTGCCGCTTTCCGCAGCGAAGACGTGATCGGCAGGCTCGGAGGAGACGAGTTCGTCGTCCTGATCTGTAATGAAGTGTCATCGGAGGCACTTGGAGATAAATTTCGTGCCCTTCTTGACAAGATCCACCGGACACTGGCGGAAAGTCATGAGAAATATCAGCTGTCAGCAAGTATCGGCGCCGTGCCGGTGGACGGGAGGACCAGAGATTACCGGAAATTGTACCAGTGCGCGGATACTGCCCTGTATATTTCTAAATATATGGGTAAAGACCAGTTTTATATCAATGACATGCTGATCTCCTGTATGAGAAGGGAGTGTATCATGTGCAGGGCAGATTGTCCCAGGAGCAGGATCTTCCGTACGGATGATATGGCTGGAGGTGAGTGATAGTATATGGAAATAATATATATCGTTATTCCGGCATTTGAACCGGAGGCCGGACTGTACCTCAGGATCAGGAAAATGACAGAGAGGATTCCTGCACAGATCATTGTCATAGATGACGGATCAGGGAGGGGTTACCGGAAGACATTTGATCAGATTGAAGGGACGGGATATTGTACAGTACTGCGTCATGATAAGAATAGGGGGAAAGGAAGGGCATTGAAGACCGGATTCGATCATATACGCAGACAGATGGCAGGGCAGTCAGGTACTGTCCGGTATGATAAATCTGCCGTCCGGATCCTCTGTGCAGACTGTGACGGCCAGCACCTTCCTGATGACGGTGTGAGGCTTCTTGAAAAATCACGCCGGCATCCCGGATCACTGATCCTTGGAGTAAGGGATTTCTCAGGCCCGGAAGTGCCGTGGAAATCCAGGTTTGGAAACTGGATTTCTTCTGTTGTGTTCCGTGCTCTGTCGGGGATATATTTAGAGGATACACAGACCGGTTTCCGTGCATTTGACGGCAGTCTTCTGGAACTTATGCTGCGTGTGCCGGGCGAGCGGTTTGAGTATGAGACAAGCGTGCTGCTCGCCTGTGCAAAGCAGGATATCCCTGTCCGCACGGAAAAGATCGAGACGGTATATGAGAAGAAAAATGCAGGGACTCACTTTCGGCCGGTGAAGGACAGTATCCGGGTGATGGCGGCTTTGTTCCATGAACCAGTAAAGTTCATCCTGTCCTCTCTGTTTTGCGCGGCGCTGGATCTTTTTTTGTTCTGGATTTTTGAGACGATACTTCGTGCAGGGCAGTTTGAACGGATACTGGCAGCGACGGCAGGAGCGCGGCTTCTGTCTGCATCGGTAAATTTTACGATCAACAGGAACTGGGTGTTCCAATTTGAAAGAATCGGGGAGATGCGTGGATGCAGAAGGGAAGCTCTGTCTTATTTCCTGTTTTGTATCGGGATCATGGCTGCCTCTGCAATATCGGTAGCGGTTGTTTCCGATCTGTCAGGTCTGGAACCGGCGTCGGTGAAGATCCCGTGTGATATCCTGCTTTTCTTCCTGTCCTATCAGATCCAGAAAAACAGGATATTCAGGAGACACGGAAAGGACGGAAAAGGCAATGGTTTATAGAAGAACAGCGGGAGCTGTATCCGATGAGAGAAAACGGAACATAAGTTTTGTACTGACGATAATTCTTTCATCTGTGTACCTGATCTGGAGGATTTTCTTTACGATCCCGTGGAGTGCGGGAATCCTGCAGGCAGGGGCAGGAGTAATGCTGGCGGCAGCGGAAGTCGTGACCACTGGTGGCATGATCGAGCTGATGGTGAGCAGGATGAAAAGTAAAGACCATGAAATCCCGCTGCCGGATATGCCTGATGCATTGTTCCCGGATGTAGATGTATTCATCGCCACCCACAATGAAGCCCCGGAGCTTCTGTACAAGACGGTCAATGCATGTACTTTCCTGGAGTATCCGGATAAAGGGAAAGTCCATATCTATGTCTGTGATGACAGAAACCGCAGAGAGATTAAGGAGATGGCCGGGCGGCTGGGAGCCGGGTATCTGGGACTGGCAGATAACAGGCATGCAAAGTCCGGCAATTACAACAATGCCCTCGCGCATACTTCATCACCGCTGATCGCCACATTTGATGCGGATATGATACCCCGGCGGGAATTTCTGGTCAGGACTGTTCCCTATTTTTTCATTCCGAATGTCCGTATGGGACTGGTGCAGACTCCGCAAAGCTTTTACAATCAGGATCTTTTCCAGTTTAATCTTTTTTCGGAAAAGGATATTCCGAATGAACAGGATTTCTTCTCCCGGGAGATAAATATTTTGAGGAATGCGACAAATACTGCTGCATACACAGGGAGCAACACTGTGATCCTTCGGGCCGCCCTGGAAGAGATCGGCGGGTTTCCTTATGATACGGTAACGGAAGATTTTGAGACAAGTCTGCGGCTTCAGAAGGCAGGGTATATGACTTATGCATCCTCTGAAGTTCTGGCAGCAGGTCTTTCGACTACTACAGTGGAAAGTATGATCGGACAGAGAGTGCGATGGGCAAGGGGCGTGATTCAGAGCATACGGAATACAAACGCAGTTTTTACACGGGAACTGCCGCTGGCAGCGAGACTGTCCTATCTGAATGCATATCTGTACTGGTGGACATTTCTGTGCAGGATGATCTTTATCCTTGCACCGATCCTGTTCGCTCTGTCCGGCTTCCGGCTCGTAGAGTGCGGTTTTGGGGAACTTCTGCTGTTCTGGCTGCCTTCCCATCTGTCCTACCGCATTTCTGTGGAATATCTCAGTGGAAATATCAGGAATGTACGGTGGAGCCAGATCATAGATACGATCCTGGCCCCGTATCTTATCATACCGGTGCTGCTGGAATCCGTGGGGATACGTCAGAGGAAATTTAAAGTAACGGATAAGAAGAAACAGAGACAGAGGACGGCAGGCGCACGCTATCTGATCCCTCACGGAATATTGATCATACTGACCGCAGTCTCCCTGCTGCATTTTATCCGTGGAAAGTACGGAATGGCACTGGTCTACAGCAGCGTCATCATTTTCTGGCTCGGCTATAATCTGACCGCGCTGTCATATGCGGTACTCTTTATGATGGGGAGGGAATCCAGACGTATTTCAGACCGGATCGGTGCAGTGGAAAAGGCAGAAGCAGCGGTCCGGGGCAGAACATGGACAGGTGAGACGGTAGATGTGTCAGAGGAGGGGATTGCCCTGCGGATCAAAGATCCGGAGATCGGTGAAAGCAGAAATGAATTCCAGATCAAGAGAAATGAAAAGTTCAGTATTACAGTCACAGCCAAGTATTATCGAGCCCTGTTAAATGCTGTGTGCGCTCATGCCGGAAGAGGGGAAAGCGGTGAATGGTTTGTCACTGCCCGTGTCAGCCCGGAAGATGAGACAGACCGGAGAAACTGGCTCCAGATCATCCATGACAGAGAACATTCCCTGCCCAGAGAGATCGATCCGTGGATGACGCTTTATGACGAAGTCTCCCGGAACGTTCAGAGACGCTGGAGCGCAGTAAAAGGGAGGTGAGCAGATGCAGTACATGGAAGATATTGGAAAAACATTCCTGTTCCTTTTGTCTCTGTGGGGCATCCTGTTTGCTGTCAGCTATTTCGGCAAGGTGAGGATCTGGTTTGTGCCGGTCACCTGCGCAGCGGGGATCAGCCTTGTGCTTTTCTGGGGAGGACTATCCGACAGGCTGGCACTGGCGGCAGATCTGGTGTTTCTCGCGGGACTGGCGGGCGGCGGTGTGTTTATATACTGCGTGTTAAAGGGCAGGATCAGATTTCCGGTATGGAGTCTGTTTGGAGCATGTTTCGGTGCAGGTGTCGCAGTGTTTACTATTCTCATAGTAAATCTGCGGCTGCTCCATTATGACAATTTCTCCCACTGGGCTCTGGTCGTAAAATGTCTGCTGACGGAAGGAAGTTTCCCGGGCGGGGATGCCGCCCTGATCCCGTTTCGGGACTATCCGCCCGGGAGCAGTGTGTTCATTTATTATGTATGCCGTTTTGCCGGGCGCTCCCAGGGAGTGATGCTCCTTGCCCAGAACAGCATGATCATCTCCTGCTTTTTCGCAGTATTCGGAATTGTAAAGGAGAGAAGAAGGTTCCTGCTGTATTCTTTCCTTGCAATGGGATGTGCCTTTCTGTCTTACCTCAACCTGACCATCCGGATCAATAATCTACTTGTAGATTTTCTTCTGCCGCTTCTTGCCATGGCATCTGTGGCAGAGGCGTACCGCTGCAGAGATGAGAAAGGAAAGCTGTGTATACTTGAGATCATCCTTCTCGGTTTTACAGGGATCGTAAAAGGCACAGGGATGTTCTTTGCAGGAACGGCCGGGCTATTTGTACTGTGGAGTATGTTACACACAGAAAAGCCCCATGGCGGAAAGCCTCGCACAGAAAAGCTCTATACAGGGAAGAACGGACGGATATTTAAAAGATTTCTATATTCGTGCCTGATCGTTATAGGAGGAGCACTTCCTTTTCTGGCATGGCAGTATCATCTGCGGACCGACCTGGCAGGCTTTCAGGGAAAATTTGAGTTCGGGGCTGCTCATACCGCGGAGTTTAATCCTGCTGCGGAAATATTTCATGAAAGCATTGTGCAGGATTTTCTGCGGGCGGCTTTTGATCCGTCGACGCGTGCCTTTCAGGTATTTGCCCTGTGCAGCCTGGCAGCCGTGGCAGCGGTACTCTGTGCCCGGCTGCGGCTGAAGCGGCGATGGAGACTGGGCCGGGTTCTCCTGTCTGGATATATCATAACTGCTGTTTATTATGCAGGAATGCTGTATATGTATCTGTATACCATGCCGGAGGACGAAGCGCTCCGCCTTGCCGGATTCGACCGGTATGCATGCAGTATCATGGTGTTTTTTGCCGGCGTGCTGTTTATGGGGGCGACAGCGGATATAGAGAATTCCTTTGCTGTGGACATTGATGAACGGGGGACGTACAGGGCATATTCTTCTCCGGGAGCAAAACGGAGATATCAATATGCAGTCCTCGTGACGTTCCTGCTGGGAGTGAATTTTCTTTATTCGGAGATCAATGGGCTGATCAGTATACGACAGGACTGGGATGCCTCGCTTCCCGGGCAGGCGGAGCAGATCATCGGAGACAGATGGTATGAAAAGGGAGAGGCAGATAAGAGAAGATACCTTGTCGCTTCTTCGGATGAAAACGGCCAGGTATCAGACGGAGAGGTGCGTTATGTATGCAGATATTATCTCTGGGCAGAAGATGTGGAAGTGACGGACCGGCTGGATGAAAAGACTCTGGAAGAGGCACAGGAAAACTACGATTATATTGTCGTGCTGGATTCCGGTACTGTGCAGGAGGGAATAACGGAAATCGGAGATACGAGATATTCAGGAAGCGGAATATACAGTACAAAGGGATAGAAGGAAGCCCGGAAACGTGGTAGAATACCTCATGGATAAAGAGAGGCGGTACTATCATGATAAAATTACTTGCAGTTGATATGGACGGCACCTGTCTGGACGGGCGGAGCCGCATGACGGACAGAACACTTTGTGCCTTAAGAAAAGCAGCGGAAAAGGGAATTATTATCGTGCCGGCTACCGGGCGGAATCTGGAATGTATCCCCCACCGGCTGGCGGCGGGAACCCTCCGCAGGACAGGGACTCCGGATGACCATGCGAATAAAGGGCTGTTTCGTTACGTGATCAGCTCGAACGGAGCAAGGGTAACGGATATCCGTGAAAGGAAAAATATTTTCCGGGCGTCTGTAGAGCGTGCAGACGCGCTGACACTCCTGGAGAAATGCAGGAGGAAAGGACTGGGGATTGCCTCGCATGTCAGGCACCGTTATCTTCTTCAGGGGCGTTTTCTCACTACGGCGGGACTTTTGATATACGGGAAAGATGCGAAAGGTGTTTACTGCGTCCGGGATATGGAAGAGTTTATCCGCAGAAATGACTGCGAAGTTGAAGAATTCCAGTTTTATTTTCTACTTCCGGGAGCAAAAGAGAAGGTGAGAGCCATATTGAAGGATTATCCTTCCCTGCACGCGGCATATACCGGGATTTATGTAGAGGTGTATTCGGAGCACGCCTCAAAGGGAAATGCGCTGGCCGCGCTGGCAGGACATCTCGGGATCGGACGGGAAGAAATCGCGTGCATCGGTGACGGCGAAAACGATCTGTCAATGTTTGCCTCGTCCGGGCTTAGGATTGCTATGGGAAATGCGGTGGATATGCTGAAGGTACAGGCGGATCATGTAACAGAATCAAACGATCGTGATGGTGCTGCGAGAGCGATCGAACTGTATGTTTTATAAAACGGGCTGTCGGGGAACAGCGGTTCTGGCTTGTTTCCCGGCAGCCCGTCTGACTTTTTACATGCTTGTCTTTAATTTGCCTGTACGATGGATTTTACATGATCGATCTCGGCCTGGGTTGCTTTTTCAGCCGGAACATAGTAACTGCGTTCTCTGGCTGCATCGTACATTTTCTCCTGAGACATCTCGCACTGGTTGCGGATCTGCTTCAAACACTGTTTCAGTTCTTTGTTCTCTGTCTGCGGGATCATGTCCCCGAACATTTTCAGTTCCCCGTTTATACCGACGAGGGCGTCGGCTACCATTGTTTTTTCGTCCATTCTGATACCTCGCTGAATTAGTTTCTCTTTGTTTCTACGCCTGATATGATATGCTGTTAACATAGCGCTTCCATCCTGTCTGCGTTCCATTCCGGACCCGAAACAGGTTTCCCGACAGGTTACAGGAATTTCATGAGCTCCTGTTTGTTTTTCATTGCGGAATCGGCTGCATCCTGAAACAGCTTTTTGATCTCCGGGTCCTCGGTTTTTGATGCATAGTCTGTCATCTTACAGTGAGTGGTCGAATAACCGCCGATCAGATGGCGCAGGTTCTGAAGATCAAGAATTGAAATCTCTGACATTGTCATTCCCTCCTTGTTATATATGGATTCAGGAGATAGTATGTCCGTAATTCTTTCAGTTTATGAGTGAATGAAGGACAAATTCATGAAAAAGTTTCCGCATTTCGGAAGAACTGCGGTACATACATTCGGGATGCCATTGCACGCCGATGGCAAAAGGATGGTCTTTTATCTCGATCGCTTCAATGGTGTCATCCTGGGCGCGGGCACTGACGGTTACGTTCTTTCCCGGTGAGTTGACGGCCTGATGGTGGAAACTGTTTACAAAAAGACTGGAACCGACATACTCCCGGAGGCGGCTTCCGCGTTCTGTGCGGATCCGATGGCTGACTTCACTGCGGGATGCCGACCGCTGCATGTGGTCAAGCGTCTTCCCGGGGATCAGGGATATGTCCTGCCAGATCGTGCCTCCGCAGGCGACACTTAAGATCTGCATTCCCCTGCAGATGGCCAAAACAGGCTTGCGGGATTTGAGGATACGTTTCATGAGGCGGATCTGGAACAGATCTACAGTGATGTCAGTCCTTCCGTTCCCCGTCTGAGGCTCTTCCCCGAACAGCAGAGGCGTGATGTCACCGCCGCCGCAGAAGAGAAATCCGTCGCAAAGTCCGGTGTATTCGTCGAGCAGATGATCGCTTCTTACGAGCGGAAGTACGAGCGGGATGCCTTTTGCGTAGCGCACGGACTGAATATATGGATTAGTGACAAATTGCCGGTCCTGAGTAAAACCACAGACAACGATTCCGATTTTGGATTCCATAGATTCTCCTTCGCAGATATATTTTAGACAGAAATATTGTCATGATGTAAGATAGAGTATGTAAGAAAATGGAAAATTATACATAGAATGATGTTAGGGACATGAAACGCGGAGCAATCAGCAGCATAGAGGCAAATATGAAAATGGAGGAAACAGTCATGAAATGGATCGATATGCACTGTGATACTCTCAGTGAGATCATAAAAATCAAAGAGAAAGATAAAAATACGGAAGAGAGCCTGTACAGAAACCATCTGTGTGTTGATGCAGAGAGGCTCAGGTATACGGATTCCGCGGCACAATTCTTTGCATGCTATGTAAATGCGGCAGAGTATGGCGATACGGATATGCATATAGCACAGCAGGGAAAGTTCCCGGTCAGAAGGGAAGACAGTGGAAGGTGGGATGCGGTATATGAGGCTGTCCTGAAGATGCTCAAGGAGGCGCACTGTGAGGCGGATCAGACGCTTTTCTTTGCGAAGACGGTGGAAGAACTCTGCTCTTCGGAACTTTGCGATTCGGAGCAGGAGGCAGGTGCATTAGTAAAGAAAAGGACTGAAGTGAAGGCAGAAAGAACAGCAGGCATTCTTACAGTAGAAGAAGGCGGCGTCCTAAACGGCAGGCTTTCCCGGCTGGATGATCTGTATGAAAACGGTGTCCGCCTTGTTACTCTGACATGGAACTACGAGAATTGTATCGGATATCCAAACAGCCGTGACAAAAGTATTATGGAAAAAGGTCTTACAGACTTTGGGATACAGACAGTGGAGAGGATGAATGAGCTCGGGATGATCGTGGACGTCTCCCATCTGTCGGATGGCGGCTTTTGGGACTGCATCAGGTACAGCAGATACCCGGTCGCGGCATCCCATTCAAATGCCAGAAGCCTCTGCCGGCATCCGAGAAACTTAAGCGACGAGATGCTGCGGGCTCTGGGGGAAAACGGAGGAGTAGCGGGCCTGAACTTCTATTCCGCATTTCTGCGGGAGAGACGAGGGGAGACTGACGGCAGAAGGGCGTCTGTGGATGATATTGCAGACCATGCTCTGTGGATGATAAAAAAAGCCGGCGAGGATGCAGTTGCCATGGGAACGGATTTTGACGGCTTTGATCCGGATTCCCTTTCGGACGGCATACAGGGAGTCCAGGATATCGGGAAAGTATGGGATGCGATGAGAAAAAAGGGGATCACGGCGCGGCAGATGGATAAGATCGCATGTGGAAATGTAATGCGGGTCATGCAGGAGGTGTGGAAGTAAAAGTTCATTCCATTTCCCGCGATAGTGTGATAAGATGTAAAAGATGTATTTACTGATGAGAATGAGAGAACAGGAGGACTTACATGGAAAACAAAAGAATCATTCAGGTGGAAGAGAAAGTACCATTCAAAATGCTGGTGCCTTTGAGCATCCAGCACATGTTTGCAATGTTCGGTGCATCCGTACTGGTGCCCTTTGTATTCGGGATCAACCCGGCGGTCGTGCTCTTTATGAACGGAATTGGTACGCTTCTTTTCATCCTGATCACAAAAGGAAGAGCACCGGCATATCTGGGATCCAGCTTTGCTTTTCTGGCGCCGGCGGGAGTAGTCATCTCAAAATGGGGATATGAATACGCGCTGGGCGGATTCGTCGTAGTGGGATTCCTCGGGTGTATACTTGCCGTACTGATTTATAAATTCGGCTCGGACTGGATCGATGTGGTGCTGCCTCCGGCAGCGATGGGACCCGTCGTGGCCCTGATCGGGCTGGAACTTGCAGGGACAGCGGCATCAAATGCAGGGCTTACGGATGAAGTGATCGATGTCAGAAATGTGATAGTATTTCTCGTGACACTTCTGGTTGCAGTGCTCGGCTCTGTTTTATTCCGCGGATTCTTATCGGTCATCCCGATCCTGATCGCCATTATCGCCGGATATATAGCTGCCCTGGCCTGTGGTATCGTTGATTTTTCACAGGTCGCAGCGGCACCGCTGTTTTCGCTCCCGAACTTTTCTGCACCGAAGTTTAAGTGGGAGGCGATCGTGATCATCATACCGGTACTGCTTGTCATCACCTCGGAGCACATCGGGCATCAGATCGTGACCAGCAAGATCGTGGGAAGAGATCTTTTAAAAGATCCGGGACTCCACCGCTCTCTTTTTGCAGATAACTTTTCAAGTATGCTTTCAGGACTGATCGGTTCCGTGCCGACAACGACATACGGAGAGAATATCGGTGTCATGGCGATGACAAAGGTCTACAGTGTATATGTGATCGGCGGTGCGGCTGTGCTGTCCATCATCTGTTCCTTTATCGGAAAAATGACCACACTGATCAATACGATCCCGGGACCTGTCATTGGTGGTATCTCGTTCCTACTGTACGGTATGATCGGAACATCGGGTATCCGTATTCTGGTAGAGTCACAGGTGGATTATAATAAATCCAGAAATATGGCTATGACTTCCGTTATTTTTGTGGTCGGTCTGTCCGGTATCACTGTGCAGTTCGGGAGCATCCAGCTCTCGGGAATGGTGCTGGCGTGTGTGGTAGGAATGCTGATGGGACTTATGTTCTACATCTTCGACAGACTGAACCTTACAAACGACAGAGACGATTAAGTGACTGACTAATACAGCGCCGGTATATGCCGGCGCTAATTTTTTCTTAAAAAACATATTTGTAAATATTAAGAATCCATTCAAAAAAAATGCCGAAAAGGGCGGATATAATCTCCTTATGTGAAAAAGGAGGCGACCCCTTATGAGGGATGAATGGGAGAGCAACCGCAGATATACAGGAAGGCGGACCGGACGAAATAATAAAAAGAGAAAGAGACGCAGAATACGCAGGATCATAAAATGCATCTTCTGCATTGCGTTGATCATCCCGGTGATTACAGTGGTTCTGTGGGCCAGGGATATGATCACCGGCCGGGGAAATCTTGCAGTGATGGCACTGACTGATCCGAAAGTCCGGGAAGTGGTGGCGCATAAAGACCAGTACCCGGAAGAATTGATCGAACTGCTTGAAAATAATGCGGAGACAGCAGATTTTGTTCTGGGATATCCGGAGAAGAAGGATACGGCGCCTGCCGAGACGATCGGTGATGTCACGCAGGGGGAGATTCCACTTCTGCTTCAGTGGGATGAGCGTTGGGGTTATGCGTATTATGCGGACGACATGATCGCCGTTAACGGGTGCGGTCCGACGGCGATCGCCATGGTGGCGGCAGGGCTGACCGGAGACAATACTGTGACGCCTTATAAAGTGGCTCAGTTCTCTGCCGGGAACGGATATTATGCAGGCGACTCCGGCACAAGTTGGTCACTTATGACGGAAGGTGCACAGCAGTTCGGAATCTACGGGGAAGAGATGGGACTGAGCGAGGACGAGGTCTTCTCTGCTCTGGAAAACGGACATCCGATCATATGCAGCATGAGACCGGGAGACTTCACGACGACCGGACACTTCATCGTACTGACCGGAGTTGAGGACGGGAAGATCCGGGTGAATGATCCAAATAGCAGGGTACGCAGCGGGAAGCTGTGGGATTACACCAGGCTGGAGTACCAGATCAATAATCTGTGGGTGTATACGGCGATGTAGAGATCAAGCCGGCGGTTAATCATTTTAACTGCCGGTTAATTTTTGGTCTGTATTTGTGAAAAAGGTTCAGTTGTGAGGCTTATATGTAAACTGGTATAATGTGTGCAGAAAGAATATCCATAAAATGAAATGTGCATAACAGGAAAAAGGAGGATACAGATATGCCGGTCAGTGAAGTGATACGCAGGAAGAGAAAAGAACTGGGGCTTACGCAGGAGCAGATGGCACAGCGCCTCGGAGTATCCGCCCCGGCGGTCAATAAATGGGAACGGGGCAGTTCATACCCTGATATCACGATACTGCCCGCACTGGCTCGGCTTTTAAACACAGATATCAATACACTCCTCTGCTTTCAGGAGGAACTCTCAGATGAGGAAATCGCTCAGATCTGCAACGAGATCGCAAAGATTATGGAAGAGAAAGGTCCGGAAGCAGCAGTTGACGCGGCGGAGCAGAAAGTGCGGGAGTATCCCAATTGCGGGAAGCTGATCCACATGATGGCGTCCATGGTGCAGGGATTAATGATGATGTCCGGCGGCTGGAGTACAGACAGAGAAAAATACGAAGAGAAGATATATTCATGGTATGAGCGTGTGACCGAATGCAGCGGAGACGAACAGGTGAAAAATGCCGCTGCTTATATGCTGGCGAGTGAATATATAAAGAAGAAGGAGTATGAGAAAGCCCGCAAGATGATCGACTCCCTGCCGAAGCAGCAGGCAGATAAGAGAATCCTCAATGCACGTCTTCTGCTTGTACAGGAGAAACATGATGAGGCGGCGGTGCTGCTGGAAAGGAAGCTCACAGATGTGCTTAATGATCTCAGTATCGTGCTGTCTATGCTGATGAATATTGCTTTTGAGGAGGGGGACATGAAACGGGCGGAAAAGATCGCGTCCGCAGGAGAACAGACCGCTCTATTGTATGACCAATGGGGGTACAGTCCCCTGCTCCTGCCGATGGATCTGGCGTTAAAGGAGAAGGACGTAGAAAAAAGTATTGGATATATCCGGGAAACGCTCCGGATGCTGACAGAGCGCCAGCACATGTCGGAGTCTGCGTTTTACTGGCATATATACGGGAAAGAAACCTTTGGGAGAAAGTATGACGAAGCGATGGAGACTTATGCGGAGAAAATACTGCCGGGGCTGCTGGCAGAGATGAAAACAGGGAAGGATTATGCATTCCTGCAGGGGAATGAGGAGTTTGAGGAACTGATCCGGGCGTATGATAAATAGTCTGTACCCGGATTAGTATATCTTTTGATGCGAAAGGGCGGTGCTCATATGCCTAAGACAGTCGGTATCGGACTTCAGGATTTCAGAAAGATCCGGCATTAGCGTAGATATAAGCCAGAAGTGCACTAATGATTCTCAATTCGTTGTTTTTTGATAACGACAGCGGATAAAATTTTAAACTCGGAGTACAGGATGATCTGGATGAGGCGCTTCTGGAGAACCTGTTTGATCCTTCAGGCTATCTGTTCGAGGAGCCCGAAAATCTCCTGAAACAGGAATTAAGAGAGCCGGGAGTGTATAATTCAATCATTACGGCTATCGCAGAGGGAGCTTCAAAGCTCAACGAGATCGCTGCAAAAACCCAGATTTCAACAGGACCTTGCAGTAAATATCTGAAGGTGCTGACAGAACTGGGGATTATCCGGAAAGATACACCGGTCACTGAAAAACCGGGAAAAAGAACCATTTACACGATAAAGGACAATTTCTTCAGGTTCTGGTACCGGTTTGTGCCACAGAATATTACAATGATCGGCAGCGGTCGTTTTAAGCAGATATATGAAACTGCTGTAAAAAGTCGATTTTCAGATTATATGGGACTCACCTTTGAGTCAATGTGCCGACAGTATCTGATACACTATGCGGAGAATCTGCCGCTGACTCTTACAGATATCGGACAGTGGTGGGGGACCGATGTAAAAACCCACAGACAGGTTCAGATAGATATTGTAGGATCGATGGTGGAAAAAGATGAATACCTTATTGGTTCGTGTAAATATAAAAAAGAACCGGTTGGTGTGGATGAATTGAATTTGTTGAAGGAGTACGCGGAAGTTTTTGGCAAGGGCAGGAAGTATCATTTTCACATTTTTTCAAAAGGTGGATTTACCTCTGGACTGAGAGAGCGGGAAAAGTGTGGCGAAGTGACTCTGCTTACGCTGGAAGATATATATAATGCCTGATAAGATATGCAATATAAGAGAAAAAGACGGATTCCGGAATTCCCGGTTTCCGCCTTTTTCTCTTAACGTCCTATTTCTGATTCTCTTTCGCCAGTTCCTGCATCTTCATTGCGCGGACCTTCAGCGGCAGCCCGAACAGTGTGATGAATCCGTCTGCATCGTGGTGGTCATACATATCGCCTGTTGTGAAGCTTGCCAGTGACTCACTGTACAGAGAGTACGGGGAAGTCTCGCCGGCTTTGATGATGTTGCCTTTGTACAGTTTGAATTTCACTTCGCCTGTCACATACTGCTGTGTTACATCTACAAATGCGCGGATCGCTTCGCAGAGCGGTGTGAACCATTTTCCTTCATATACGACCTGAGCAAGTTTATTGCCCATTTCTTTCTTCACTTCATATGTAGCGCGGTCGAGGATCAGCTCTTCCAGCTGCTGATGAGCGGCCATCAGGATCGTTCCGCCCGGTGTCTCGTATACGCCGCGGGATTTCATACCTACTACACGGTTCTCCACGATGTCGATGATACCGATGCCGTGCTTTCCGCCCAGAGTATTGAGCTCTTTGATGATGTCGGCTACTTTCATCTCTTTGCCGTTGATCGTCTTCGGAACGCCCGCCTCAAATGTCATGGTCACATATTCCGGTTCATCCGGTGCGTTTTCTGGAGATACGCTTAAGACGAGCAGATCATCATAATTCGGCTCTACAGACGGATCTTCCAACTCAAGACCCTCATGGCTGATATGCCACAGGTTGCGGTCACGGCTGTAGCTGTGTTTTGTGTCGAACGGGAGATCGATACCGTGTGCTTTGCAGTATTCAATCTCATCTTCACGGGACTGCATTGTCCAGAGGTCTGTCATACGCCACGGAGCAATGATCTTGATGTCCGGAGCGAGAGCCTTGATACCAAGCTCAAAACGGATCTGGTCGTTACCTTTTCCGGTAGCGCCGTGGCAGATGGCAACAGCGCCTTCTTTGCGTGCGATCTCAACCAGCTTTTTTGCAATGGCCGGACGAGCCATGGATGTGCCGAGCAGATATGCATTCTCGTATACAGCACCTGCTTTTACGCACGGCATTATGAAATCCTCGGCAAATTCGTCTACGATATTTTCAATATATAATTTGGAAGCGCCGGAGAGTTTTGCTCTCTCGTCAAGTCCGTCAAGTTCTTCTCCCTGTCCGCAGTCGATGCAGCAGCAGATAACGTCATAACCAAATGTTTCTTTCAGCCACGGGATGATCGCTGTTGTGTCAAGTCCGCCTGAATATGCTAAAACTACTTTTTCTTTACTCATTTCTGATAGCCTCCTGAATGTATTTTTATTAATTTTGCCTTCCGGAAACCGGTCGGCTGCTTTTGACTCTTTTTACCGCTCTTGCGGGCTACATCATACTATACACCAGAACTTATAATTATGCAAGAGAAAATTATAAAAAGAATAATATGCATAAAATACATAAAGAATGCATAAAAATGCAATAATATTGTTGGAATATGCATAAATATAGATGTAACAGTTCAGCCGTCAGGACGGGGACGGGCTGATTTATGCTTGCATAAGGATCAGCCCGTTTCAGTTCTGATGGGCTTAGCGCCGGTATATGAGCAAAGATGCGGCGTAGCCGCGCTAAGCACGTTAGTGCGGCTTTGCGAATGGCGCGTGCTGAACTGTTACGAATATATCTATTTTTTATTGTATTTTTTTAAAAACTTGATGTATATCCGGCAAAAAAGCAGTATAATGGTCGTGTAGCATGTAAATTTGTGCCCTTGATAAAGGGCGGCAGATCAAAAATATATTACATCAGGAGGCAGTTATGGACTACGCAAAAGAATCACTGAAAATGCACTATGAACTGAAAGGAAAAATCGAGGTTACCAGCCGTGCGGCGGTGGATTCCAAGGAGGCGTTGAGCCTTGCTTATACACCGGGAGTTGCACAGCCCTGTCTGGAGATCCAGAAAGATATCAATAAGAGCTTCGACCTGACAAGACGCTGGAATACAGTTGCGGTCATCACAGACGGAACAGCAGTGCTGGGACTTGGAGATATCGGACCGGAGGCAGGTATGCCGGTTATGGAAGGAAAGTGTGTACTGTTCAAAGAGTTCGGCGGCGTGGACGCAATCCCGCTCTGTGTCAGATCACATGATGTGGATGAGATCGTAAAGGCTGTAAGCCTTTTTGCAGGAAGCTTCGGAGGTATCAATCTGGAGGATATCTCAGCTCCGAGATGTTTTGAGATCGAGAAGAGACTGAAAGAGTGCTGTGATATTCCGGTATTCCATGATGACCAGCATGGTACTGCAGTTATCACTCTTGCAGGAATGATCAATGCACTGAAGCTTGTCGGTAAGAAGATAGAGGACATCAAGATCGTAACCTCAGGTGCAGGTGCGGCAGGTATCGCTATCATCAGACTGCTTATGTCCATGGGACTTAAGAACGTTATCATGACAGACCGTCATGGAGCAATTTACGAAGGAAGAGATTATCTGAATCCGATCAAAGAGGAAATGGCAAAGATCACGAACTTCAACCATGAGAAAGGTACTCTGGCAGAGGTGATCAAGGGCGCAGATGTATTTATCGGAGTATCCGCACCGGGTACACTGACACAGGATATGGTGCGCAGCATGGCAAAAGATCCGATCATCTTTGCATGCGCGAATCCGACGCCGGAAATCTTCCCGGATGAGGCGAAAGCGGCAGGAGCAGCAGTCGTATCCACCGGAAGAAGCGATTTCCCGAACCAGGTAAACAACGTACTGTGCTTCCCGGGAATCTTCCGTGGAGCTCTCGATGTGCGCGCATCCGATATCAATGATGAGATGAAAGTTGCAGCAGCATATGCTATCGCAGGTCTGGTAAGTGACGAAGAGCTGAATCCGGATTATATCCTTCCGGCAGCATTTGATCCGCGTGTAAAAGATGCTGTTGCAAAAGCGACAGCCGAGGCGGCAAGAAAGAGCGGCGTGGCAAGGATTTAAATATTTCTATCGAGCAGAAACTTCATATAATTAACAGCAGCGGAGGGAATTTCCGATAAAAGGAAATTCCCTCCGCTGCTGTTTGGAAGTCTTAAGAAAAACTTCATAATATTCTTTCTAAAATATTCCAATTCATCCCTTAAAATCAAAAGAAATTATGCAAAGGAGAGGGGGAGAATGCGATAGAAGCGATCACTGTAAAAAACCTCTACAAATTGTACCGCGTGGGAGATTCCGCCGTCCGGGCCCTGGACGGAGTGAGCTTCGAGATACACAGGGGCGAGTTCTGTGCGATCGTCGGCACCAGCGGATCCGGGAAATCAACACTTCTCAACATGCTGGCAGGACTTGAGCGGCCTACAAAGGGCGAAGTCGTTATAAACGGAAGCCATATAGAGAAGATGGGAGAAGATGACCTTGTACGGTTCCGCAGGGAAAATGTCGGTTTTATTTTTCAGTCTTTTCATCTCATCGGAACGATGAATGCACTGGAAAATGTCGCCCTGCCGCTTATGTTCCGCGGAGAAGCGCCAAAGTCGAGGCTGAAAAAAGCAGACAGGATGCTGAACCTGGTGGGATTGAGCAGGCACAAGAAACACATGCCGAACCAGATGTCAGGAGGCCAGCAGCAGAGAGTAGGTGTTGCAAGGGCTCTTGTAGCAGATCCGGCGATCATTTTTGCTGATGAACCGACTGGAAATCTGGATTCCCACACATCGGAAGATGTGATGCGGCTCATGCGGAAAGTTGTGCAGGAGCAGGGTAAGACGCTTGTGATGGTGACACATGATGACCACCTGGCGGAATATGCGGACAGAGTATTCCATATTATTGATGGAAAAATTGTAAAGATTGACGTGAACACACCTGAAATATGCGATGGAGGAGAAAGGGTATGAAACAATTAAAAAGAGCGGGGGCGATGCTGCTGTGCATGATTTTTGCTATATGTATGCTCATGCCGATGGGCGCCCGCGCAGAGGAAGAGGGAACACAGGGGACAAAAGTATTAAATCAGATCACATTGAGTGTGGGCGATGAGCAGAAGACGCCTGTCTACAAAGCCGGGGAAAAGGCGGAGCTCAAGATCAATGTACTGAACAAAGGGAATATGGACGCGCAGAATGTCACGATCGCGCCGGTGATATCCAGCACGGACGAGTGGCCTTTTGATATGGAACAGCTGAATTACGAACAGAGTCTCGGGACAATTCCGTCCGGTTCGAAGATGACAGCTACGTGGGGCGGCGGTGATGATAAACTGACCGTGAGATCTGATGTGACAGGAAAATCTTATAAATTGACATTCAGGCTTACATATGATGATGGAGAAAAATTATACGAAACAGACCGGTATGTTTTTGTGAAGACAGAGGCAAAGAAAAACACATCCGGCAGTGAAAACACCGATAAAGGAGAGGGCGGTTCACAGTCCGGCGGACCGACAGATAAAGGTGACGGTGGAAATACCGGTAAAGACCAGACCAACAGCGGTGGTGCAGACGGCAGCGTGCCTTCATCCGGCGGAGACGTCTATGACGGCGGCATATACAACAGCGACCCTGTTCCGACAGGAGGGGGATCTTCAGGTTCCGGTGACGGATCTGTACCCCGTGTCATTGTTACAGGATTTGATACGGATCCGGGGACGGTGAAAGCAGGAAGTAACTTTAAGCTGGTGATCCACCTGAAAAATACATCAAAAAAGACAGCGGTCAAAAACATGCTTTTTGATCTGCAGGCACCTGCATCCGGGACGGATGAAGCTGCAGAAGCGCCGGCATTTCTGCCGGTTTCGGGTTCCAGTTCAATCTATCTTGAAGGGATACCGGCGGACGGAACAAAGGACATTTCCATCGATCTGAACAGCCGGGCTGATCTGATCCAGAAACCGTACAGCATTACGATGACGATGAAATACGAGGATGGTAATGCCACACAGTTCGAGGGAGAGTCCAGCCTTGCCATCCCTGTGACACAGGAGGCGAGATTTGAATTCAGCGAAATCAAGATCATGCCTGATACGGTAGCAGTGTACGAAGAGGCAAATATCACATGCAGTCTGTACAATCTCGGACGGGTAAAAATGTACAATGTAAAAGCGAAGTTTGAAGGAGATGCGATCGAGGGTGAAGAACAGTTTATCGGGAATCTGGAGTCGGGAGCTACGGGGACGGTCGACAGTATCGTGACAGCCGTTGCGGAATCCTACGAGGAGTCCAACTGTAAACTTGTTTTAACCTATGAAGATGATTCCGGCAAGGAATATTCGGTGGAACAGCCATTTACGATGACGGTTACGGCAGAGATGGAGCCGGCAGAGATGGAGATGATGACTGACATACCAGAGGAGACAGGAAGCCCGGCCGGCCCTGTCATCGCAATCATAGCTGTTGTCGCTGTGGCAGCGGCCGTTGTGACAGTTGTAGTGCTGAAACGAAGAAAGAAAAGGATCCAGTCGTCGGAAGAGGAGGAGTTGTTTGATGAGGTGGAGCGATTTACTGAGGATGAGCGCAGGCAGCCTTAAACGGCGGAAACTGCGGGCGTTCCTGACGATCCTTGGCGTGGTGATCGGAACGGCATCCATCGTTGTCATGATCTCCCTTGGTCTGGGACTGCAGCAGTCTATGTATGAACAGATGGAGCTTGATGGCGGTACGACGGGTCTTACTGTCACAGGAAAGTCTGATGACGGGATGATGAACAGTTACAGCACCGGTATGAGTGATCAGGAAGAAACGAAGAAATATATTACTGATGAAACTATCAAGGAGCTTAAAACACTGGAACATGTAAAAAGTGCAGATCCGGTACTCGATTTTTCAGCGCTTGCACTGAAAGGAAAGTATGAGGGATATATTCAGCTTTATGGCATGACTCCGGAGGCGATGCAGCGTTTGAATCTTGAACTTGAACCAGGCGGCAGACTGCCGGATCCGGACAGTCCGGAGCTGGAACTCGTGTTCGGGAATATGGTACTTGTCGACTTCACTGAAAAAGGTACGGGAAGCGGATACTGGGATACCGGCGAACTCCCTGATATCGATCTTCAGAAAGATAAACTTTTCGTGATCCTGGATCAGGACAGTTACTACCAGACTCAGAGTACACCTGATATAGGAGATGCGGGATCGTCCGACAGCGGTGAGAGCGGCAGCGGGAACACGGTGAGGACGCCTAAAAAATATGTCCTTGGTGCCTGCGGCGTTATTGCGGGCGGACCAGATACCTACAATGCCAATTCGTATAAAGTTCTCTGTGATATTTATAAATTAAAAGAATATATCCAGAAGGAATTCAGAGGACGTACGATTCCGGGACAGCCGACGACGCAGGGCGGGAAGCCTTACAGGCAGTTCGTATATTCGTCAGCGTCTCTTCAGGCAGATGATATGGAGAATGTAGAGGAGCTGGCACAGACGATCCGGAGCCTTGGGTATGATGTATATACCAATGTGGAGTATATCAATGGTATGAAGAAGACGCTTGGCATGGTCCAGGCAGTGCTCGGGGGGATCGGAGCAGTCTCCCTGCTCGTTGCTGCGATCGGTATCGCCAACACGATGATGATGGCCATCTACGAACGGACGAAAGAGATCGGCGTTATGAAAGTGATCGGGTGCAGTCTGAAGAATATCCGGCAGCTCTTTCTGCTGGAAGCCGCTTTTATCGGATTTATCGGCGGAGTTGCAGGAAACGTCCTAAGCCTTATCATCTCAGGCGTCATAAATGTTCTTGTTTCGGGAGAAAGCCTGTGGGGAACAGAAGGTAATATTTCTTATATTCCTGTCTGGCTCATGCTTGCATCTATGGGCTTTGCGGTGCTCGTGGGGATGGCGGCAGGATACTTCCCGGCAGTCCGTGCAATGAAATTAAGCCCTCTGGCTGCAATCAGGAACGAATAAAAGCAAATAAAGAGTTGTATTGCTTTGAATAGAAAAAAACAATACAACTCTTTATTTTATGCCAAAAAATGATTATAATATTTATCTATATTGCGAATTGTATTGAAAGTTGTTATGTTGTATTATACGAACATAAAGTAGTTGCTGGACAAGAAAAGATGAAAGGGGGCTGATGGATGCAGAAAAAATATGAGCGTATTGTCTCCTGGGTACAGACGGAGATTGAGAACGGCGCTCTGAGCCGCGGCGATAAGCTGCCTTCGGAAAACGAGCTGATGGAGCGCTTCAGGGTAAGCCGCCAGACTGTCCGGCGGGCCATGGAAGAGCTGACGGAAAAAGGGGTTGTTGAAGGACGCAGAGGAAGCGGAACTTATGTGACTGTCAATACCAGACGGTACGCCGCCGGTAAAGAGATCAGGATCGCTGTTATGCTGACCTATGTGGATACTTACATCTTTCCTTCGATCATAAAGGGAATTGAATCTGTACTTTCAAGCGAAGGCTGTACTCTTCAGATTGCCATGACGGATAACGCTGTGGAGAAAGAACGTATGCTGCTTAAAGAATTCATCCATACCCAGTCGGTGGACGGGATTATTGCGGAGACGGTAAAGAGTGCCCTGCCCAATCCGAATATGGAGCTTTACAGGGAAATAGAAAATATGGGAATACCGGTGCTGTTTGTCAACAGTTATTACAAGGAACTGGATATCCCGCATATCAGTATGGATGACAGAAAGGCGGGATACCTTGCGGCAAAGCATCTTGCAGAGTGCGGCCATACCCGCATCGGAGGTATATTTAAAGCGGATGACGGACAGGGACATCTTCGGTATGCCGGCTACACGGACGCCCTGATGGAGCAGGAGATAAAGATAAGAGGTGATCAGGTCATCTGGATCGATTCGGAGGAATTAAGGACAATGGGAGAGGAGAGCGCAAAGTTTTTAAAACGGCTCAAAGGCTGCACCGCCTGTGTCTGTTACAATGATGAGACTGCATATAAGATCGTAGAAATTTTCCGGAAAGCCGGGCACCGTGTGCCTGAGGACTTGTCCGTTGTGGGAATCGACAATTCAGGACTTGCGAAATTTTGTCCCGTGCCGCTCACGTCAGTGGAGAACCCGGTGGAAAAGCTGGGAAGGACAGCAGCAGAGCGGATGACATGGAAGATATTCAGGAATGAAGAGATGGAGACCGTAGAATTTGAGCCGCAGCTTATCATGCGCAATTCTGTGCAGGTCATCCATCAGATATAAATAAAGGAGGAGAATCATTATGCTGGAACAACTGAAGAAAGAAGTCTATGAGGCGAACATGCTTTTGCCCAAACACAACCTTGTGACATTTACATGGGGCAATGTGAGCGGGATAGACCGTGAGAGCGGACTGTTCGTGATCAAGCCGAGCGGCGTGGAGTATGACAAACTGACACCGGACGATATGGTCGTTGTTGACCTCAACGGGAATAAAGTGGAGGGAAGATACAATCCTTCCTCAGATACACCGACTCATGTCGTGCTCTACAACCGTTTCCCGAAGATCGGGGGAGTCGTGCATACCCATTCGCCATGGGCCACAAGCTGGGCACAGGCGGGACGGGACATCCCCTGCTACGGAACCACACACGCAGACTATATATATGGTGAGATCCCCTGCGTGAGAAATCTTACGAAAGAGGAAATCGAGGAAGCGTACGAGAAGAATACAGGCGTGCTGATCGCAGACGAGTTTGAGCGTATGAAGAAAGATTATATCGCGGTTCCTGCTGTACTCTGCAAGAATCACGGTGTGTTTACATGGGGAAAAGATGCACACGAGGCAGTGCACAATGCAGTTGTAGCAGAGGAAGTGGCCAAGATGGCGGCGCGCTGTGAGTTTATCAATCCGGATGTAAAGCCTGCGCCGAAGGAACTCCAGGATAAGCATTATTATAGAAAACATGGGGAAAATGCGTATTACGGACAGCCTGGTGAAAAATAAAATGTTCAAAATAAGGAGGTAACAAAGATGTTAAAAAGAAAAGAGTACAAGTTCTGGTTCTGCACAGGTTCACAGGATCTTTACGGAGACGAGTGTCTTGCCCATGTGGCAGAGCATTCACGTATTATCGTGGAAAAACTCAATGAGTCGGGAAATCTTCCATACGAAGTGGTCTTAAAGCCGACACTGATCACAAATGAACTGATCCGTAAGACATTTAACGAGGCAAATATGGACGAGACATGTGCGGGCGTCATCACCTGGATGCACACATTCTCACCGGCGAAATCATGGATTCTCGGTCTTCAGGAGTACAGAAAACCGCTTCTCCACCTTCACACGCAGTTTAACCGTGAAATCCCATATGATACCATCGACATGGATTTCATGAACGAGAACCAGTCTGCCCACGGCGGCCGTGAGTACGGACATATCTTCACCCGTATGGGCATTGAGCGTAAGGTGATCGTCGGATACTGGGCTGACGAAGATGTACAGAAGAAGATCGGCTCCTGGATGCGCACGGCTGTAGGCGTGATCGAGAGCAGCCATGTGCGTGTCATGAGAGTAGCTGACAATATGAGAAATGTTGCAGTCACAGACGGTGATAAGGTGGAGGCACAGATCAAATTCGGCTGGGAAGTAGATGCTTATCCGGTCAATGAGATCGCAGAGGCTGTAGAGGCAGTGTCCGGGAGTGATGTAAAAGCACTGACAGATGAATATTATGATACATATGATATCCTGCTCGAAGGAAGAGACCCGGAAGAGTTCCGCCGCCATGTTGCCGTACAGGCACAGATCGAACTCGGATTCGAGCGGTTCCTCGAGGAGAAAAACTATCAGGCCATCGTTACACATTTCGGTGATCTTGGAAGCCTGAAACAGCTTCCGGGACTTGCGATCCAGAGACTGATGCAGAAGGGCTACGGCTTTGGAGCAGAGGGCGACTGGAAGACAGCGGCTATGGTGCGTATCATGAAGATCATGACAGAGGGCATGAAAGACGCGAAGGGTACTTCATTTATGGAAGACTATACATACAATCTGGTCGCGGGCAAAGAAGGAATCCTTCAGGCGCATATGCTGGAAGTTTGTCCGACGATTTCTGACGGTCCGGTCAGCATTAAAGTACAGCCGTTGTCTATGGGTGACAGAGAAGATCCGGCAAGACTGGTGTTCACGGCAAAGACAGGTCCGGCTGTGGCAACGTCCCTGATCGATCTCGGTGATCGTTTCCGCCTGATCATCAATGATGTGAACTGCAAGAAGACAGAGAAGCCGATGCCGAAACTTCCGGTCGCGACAGCATTCTGGACACCGGAGCCGAACCTGCAGACGGGTGCGGAAGCGTGGATTCTCTGCGGCGGGGCGCACCACACAGCGTTCTCCTATGACCTGACAAGTGAGCAGATGGGAGACTGGGCGGCAGCCATGGGCATCGAGGCGGTTTACATTGACAAGGATACGACGATCCGCAATCTCAAAAATGAACTGAGATGGAACGATATCGCATACAGAAAATAGCGATCTATTCATTGAAAACTTGCCCCCGCACCTGTATAATAACAGCAGAGTATTAAAATAAAACAACAGAAAAGGAGCAGGTAAATGAGTATCAGAATAGGCATTTTAGGCTATGGAAATCTTGGACGTGGGATTGAGTGTGCCATAAAACAGAATCCGGACATGGAGCTTGCTGCAGTATTTACCCGGAGAAATCCTTCCGATGTAGCAATATTGACAGACGGAGTACCGGTATGCAGAGCAGATGAAGCCGGAGAATGGAAAGATAAAATTGATGTGCTGATCCTTTGTGGCGGCAGTGCCACGGATCTTCCGAAACAGACACCGGAGTATGCGCGTATGTTCAATGTTATTGACAGTTTTGACACCCACGCAAAGATTCCGGAGCATTATGCGAATGTAGACGCGGCTGCGAAAGAAGCAGGTAAGATCGGCATTATTTCTGTGGGCTGGGATCCGGGAATGTTCTCTCTCAACAGGCTGTATGCAAACGCCATCCTTCCGGACGGGAAAGACTATACATTCTGGGGAAAGGGCGTGAGCCAGGGGCATTCCGATGCCGTCCGCAGGATCGAGGGAGTCAAAGATGCGAAGCAGTATACGATCCCTGTAGATGCAGCGCTTGAGGCTGTCAGAAATGGCGAAAATCCTGACCTTACGACAAGGCAGAAACACACGAGGGAGTGTTTCGTTGTCCTTGAAGAAGGAGCAGATGCAGCGAAAGTCGAGGAAGAGATCAAGACTATGCCGAACTATTTCTCGGATTATGATACGACCGTACATTTTATCAGTGAAGAAGAGTTAAAGAGAGACCACAGCGGTATTCCTCACGGCGGATTCGTTTTAAGGAGCGGAAAGACAGGATGGAACGGTGAGAACAGCCACCTGATCGAATATAGCCTGAAACTGGATTCTAACCCGGAGTTTACATCTTCGGTCCTGATCGCCTATGCCCGTGCGGCATACCGGTTATCGCAGGAAGGCCAGAGCGGATGCAGGACAGTCTTTGATATCGCGCCCGCATATTTAAGCGCGAAGAGTGGAGAAGAACTGCGTAAGACAATGCTGTAGGACACAGGTCAGCAGGCGCGTGAAAGAGCGCCTGCTGATTGCTATACAAAATAATAAACAATAAAAGGAGGAGTGCGCAAATGCGAAGCAAAGAAGAGATCAGAGAGATGATAAGCGCCGGACAGGCGGTGCTCGGAATCGAGCTGGGATCAACAAGGATCAAGGCAGTGCTCATCGATGTGGACAAATCACCTGTCGCTTCCGGTAGCTATGACTGGGAGAATCAGTATGTGGACCACATCTGGACGTATGACATTGATGAAGTGTGGAAAGGACTTCAGGGCAGCTATCAGGATCTTGTGAAAAATGTCCGGGAGGAATACGGAGTCACTATTACCAATCTGGCGGCGGCCGGAGTCAGTGCAATGATGCACGGCTATCTGGCATTTGATGAGAACGATGAGCTTCTTGTGCCGTTCCGCACATGGAGAAATACAATTACGGGAGAGGCGTCGGAGAAGCTGTCCGAACTTTTCGCATATCATATCCCGCAGCGCTGGAGCATCGCTCATCTGTATCAGGCAATCTTAAACGGCGAAGAACATGTCAGCAAAGTCCGTTTCTTTACCACACTTGCCGGATACATCCACTGGCAGCTGACCGGACAGAAAGTGATCGGAAGCGGCGATGCAGCAGGTATGTTCCCGATCAATATCGAGGCAAAAGATTACGACAGCAGGATGCTGGATCAGTTTGACGAGCTGGTGGCAGACAAGGGCTTCCCGTGGAAGATCCGCGAGCTTCTTCCGAAAGTACTCCTTGCAGGCGAAGATGCAGGAAGCCTGACAGCAGAGGGCGCCAAGCTCCTTGATCCCTCCGGAAATCTGGCAGCAGGCATCCCGATGTGTCCGCCTGAGGGAGATGCAGGGACCGGAATGACAGCTACAAACAGCGTTGCTGTAAGAACAGGGAATGTATCTGCCGGAACAAGTGTATTTGCCATGGCAGTCCTTGAGAAAGACCTGACAAAACCGTATGAGGAGATCGACCTTGTGACAACACCTGCCGGGGATCTGGTGGCTATGGTCCATTGCAACAACTGCACATCCGACCTGAATGCATGGGTGGGACTGTTCAAAGAATTTGCAGAAAGCTTCGGCATCGATGTGGATATGAACAAACTGTTCGGAACCCTTTATAATAAAGCCCTTGAGGGCGACGCTGACTGCGGCGGCCTGCTCGCATACAATTATTTCTCGGGCGAGCATATCACAGGATTTGACGAGGGACGTCCCCTCTTTGTGCGCTCCCCTGAGAGCAAATTCAATCTGGCAAACTTTATGAGAGTGAATCTGTACACATCCCTCGGCGCCCTGAAAACAGGAATGGATATCCTGCTCAAGAAAGAGGATGTGAAACTTGACCGCATGATGGGACATGGCGGCCTGTTCAAGACAAAAGGCGTAGGCCAGAGGATTCTTGCCGGAGCGATCGATACTCCTGTATATGTTATGGAGACAGCAGGAGAAGGCGGTGCATGGGGAATCGCACTGCTGGCAGATTATCTTGTACGCAAGGAAGACGGCGAGAGCCTGACCGACTACCTCAACAACAAAGTATTCCACGATGCAGAAGGCTCCGGAATGGATCCGGTGCCGGAAGATGTGGAAGGATATGAGAAGTTCATGGAGAGGTATACAAAAGGACTGGCGATCGAAAGAGCAGCAGTGGATGCCGGAATCTAGATTCTGTATTTGCCGGACCGAATGCCGCTCCGTAATTCGAAAAAACTAAAGGATCAGAAAGCTGATTAAAACCAAAGCCTGAAAATGAAGAACTCGGCTTCGCCTCATCTCCCCTCCGTTTTCTGCTTCATCGGAACCGGCAGTCATTCCAACAACAAAACTGAAAATTATAGAAACTGGTTGAAATAGGGAACGTAGTCGATAAAGTCCATCCCTTCGACCAGTTTTTCTGTAAATTCTGTGATTGTCGGGGAGATACTTCTGATTGGATGAACGCAGAAAAATCAAACGGATACAGCCAGTCTTGAGGAAACTTTCGTGTATGGCGGGAGAATGAGGCCGGTGACTGTGAAAGGATGTTAGTCAAAGTTAAAATCCGTGATACAGCGTTGATCAATAAAATGAATATGTCTGAGCGCATGCGAGTTTATTCATTTTATTGATTGCTTTTAGCTGTAGCACGGATTTGTTACTTTGTCTTACGTCCTGTAACCGGAGCCGGAATCATTCTCCCGCCATATACGAATACGTTATCATGACACACTGTATCCGATTGATTTTCGTACGATTTATCATAAGATGTCTCTCCGGCAAACATGAATTTACAGCAACTCCTCAAAGGTATCATAGAACGTCGGATACGACACATCCACACATTTGCTGTCCAGTATCTTCGTATTTCCCTCAGCCACCAGAGCCGCGATGCTGAATGCCATTGCGATGCGGTGGTCGAGCAGTGTATGGATAGACGCGCCTTTGAGCTTCCCGCCGGTAATGATCATGCCGTCTGAGGTCGGTGTCACATTACATCCCATTGCTTTCAGGTTGTCGCAGACGGTCTCGATCCGGTCTGTCTCTTTCACTTTCAACTCAGCTGCATCTTTGATGATAGTCGTACCTTCTGCGACGGCTGCCATGACAGCGATGACCGGGATTTCGTCGATGAGCGTCGGGATAATATCGCCCTGGATCGTGATGCCATGGAGTCTGCTCGTGCGGACAAGGATATCGGCGATCTTTTCTCCCCCTTCGATACGCTCGTTGAGAAGAGTGATGTCCCCTCCCATATCTTCGCATACTTTCAGGATACCGGCGCGGGTCGGGTTGATACCCACACTTTCAATGAGGATCTCGGAATCCGGTACGATCAGCCCTGCCGCAATGAAGTATGCGGCGGAAGAAATGTCACCGGGAACAGTGATCTTCTGGCCGTAAAGCTCCTTGCAGGGAGTGATGAAAGCGGTTGCCTTTGTGCTTCCCAACTCATGTGTGGAGCGGATATCTGCACCGAATTCTTTCAACATCAGTTCAGTATGGTTCCTGGAAAGGGATGGTTCGGTAACGGAAGTCTCCCCGTCTGCGTACAGTCCGGCGAGCAGGATGCAGGATTTTACCTGGGCAGATGCAACAGGTGAGTCGTAATGGATACCGTGAAGACTTCCCGGGGTAATGTACAGAGGCGCACATCCGTTTCTCAGGATGCTAGATATATTTGCTCCCATCCGGGTCAGAGGATCGATGATGCGCTTCATAGGACGTGAATTCAGTGATTCATCTCCGGATAATTTCGATTCAAAAGGCTGTCCGGCAAGGATACCGGACAGAAGCCGGGTGGTAGTGCCGCTGTTTCCCACATCCAGGATATCTGTCGGTGCAGACAGACCTCGGAGTCCTTTGCCGTGTACAAGGATAGTGGAATCTTTCTCCTCTATCCCGATGCCAAGTGTGCGGAAACAGCGGATTGTTGCAAGACAGTCCGCGCCCTCTAAGAAATTGTGTATCTCTGTTGTCCCTTTGGCAATAGATCCGAACATCACACACCGGTGCGAGATGGATTTATCTCCGGGCACGGAAATCTTTCCTTTTAATCCCGTAATGCTGCATAATTCCATATGATTTATCCTTTCTGTCAGGTTTCATAGACAATATAATGATATTTCTGTAAAAGGCGGGCTGCTTTGGCGGAAGAAGCCTCGTCGTAAAATTCGATCTTAAGTGCACCTTCTTCAAATTCCCTGTTGTGCACAATGCCGATATTTTTAATATTGATATTGTTGGTGGCAAGTATGGTTGCGATCGTCGCAATTCCGCCGGCCTCATCGATGATATCGCAGTAGAAGGCAAACTGCTTTTTGATCGGTCCTGCAGAGCTGTTCGGCATGGAATTCCTGTAGTCTCTGGAGGTCTCAAACAGCGAGTAAAGTCCGGTTTCATTTCCGTTGTCCACCATTGCCTTTGCGTGTTCAAGTACATCGATATATCCACCCAGGATACTGGAGATGTTTGAACGGTTTTTCAGGCAGATCTGCTGCCACATAACCGGAGAAGAGGATGCGATCCTGGTGATGTCCTTGAATCCGCCTGCCGCCAGCGCTTTCATCAGTTCATCTTTTGTGTCGGTGTCACGCACATAGTTTACAAGTGTTGATGCAATGATATGCGGCAGATGGCTGATCGTTCCGGTAATATGATCATGTTCCTGATAATCCAGCGTGATCGGGATTGCTTTCAGTGAAGCGATGAGATCCCGGTAAGCAGCTGTCTTTTCTTCGGATACTTTTTGTGTGGGTGTCAGGATATAATAGGCATTTTCGATAAGATGTGCCTTGGAGTTGGCAAATCCGCTTTTTTCAGAGCCTGCCATCGGATGTCCTCCGATAAAGTTTTCTTCCATACCCAGAGCCGTGATCTCTTCGTGAATGGAAGTTTTTACGCTTCCTACATCTGTTAAGATACAGTCAGGATTTATAAGATCCTTTAATTGTGACAGATAGGCTGTATTGCACGACACAGGTGCGCACAGAAAAATGTAGCTGCAGTCTCTGAAATTGTCATCGATCGAAGAACATGCGGTATGTATGATATCGTCCTGAACAGCAAGAGCCAGTGTCTCCCTGTTCTTATCGAATGCGATGATCTCGTAGTCAGGGTAATATTTCCGCAAGGCTTTGGCAACAGAGCCGCCGATCAGCCCGAGTCCGATAAATCCGATTTTGGTAGAAGCCATGATAAGCTGTATTCCTTTCATAAATAGTAGTGGGGAGTAAAGAGACGGTCCCACGTTCACAGAGATATCTTAGCACTTTACATCGTAAAAGTAAACGATAAATAATATATGTGAAAAATGAATAAAATAGTTGTAATCAGAGCGTAATTTTAGTACAATATATCCATGATGTGCCTGCGTAAATGAAAATATAGCGGGCAGAATAACTACATACAAGGAGGCAGCAGCATGAAGGTTTACAGAACGGACGAAATAAGAAACGTGGTATTGCTTGGACACGGCGGAAGCGGAAAGACAAGTCTTGTTGAAGCAATGCTTTACGTATCGGGAGCAACGAACCGCATGGGTAAAGTATCAGATGCCAGTACGGTCAGCGACTTTGATAAAGAGGAGCAGAAACGTGGTTTTTCGATCAGCACAAGCCTGATCCCGATCGAGTGGGAGAAAGCGAAGATCAATATCCTCGATACACCGGGATATTTTGATTTTGTCGGTGAAGTCGAAGAAGCAGTCAGCGCAGCAGATGCAGCTGTTATCGTGGTATCCGGAAAAGCCGGAGTACAGGTCGGCACAGAGAAGGCATGGGAACTGTGCGATAAGTATAATCTTCCGAGAATGGTATATGTGACAGAGATGGATGTTGATGACGCAAGCTTCCGTCAGGTTGTAGAAGACCTGACTGCCCGCTACGGCAAGAAGATTGCTCCGCATTTCCAGCCGATCCGTGAGAATGAGAAACTTGTCGGATATATCAATGTCATAAAGAATGCAGGACGCCGCTATACAGGGATCGGACAGAGAGAAGAGTGCGAGATCCCGGATTACTGTAAACCGAATCTTGAGATCCTGAGAGATTCTCTCATGGAAGCTGTAGCTGAGACGAGTGAGGAATTCATGGAGCGCTATTTCAACGGTGAGGAATTCTCCATCGAGGAGATCCGCGCAGCCATGCGTACAGAGGTTATGGAAGGCGATATTGTCCCGGTAGCCATGGGCTCTAATGTCCAGGCGCAGGGCGTTGCCAACCTGCTGTCAGATATCGTCCGTTTCTTCCCGAGTCCGGACAAGAGAACATGCGCGGGTATCAACAGGACTACAAACGATATCTTTGAAGCAAACTATGATTTCTCAAAGGCAAAGACAGCTTATGTATTTAAGACAATGGTAGATCCGTTCATCGGAAAATATTCTTTTATCAAGGTATGCTCGGGAGTGCTCAAGGGCGATGATGTGCTTTACAATGCAGATACAGATGCCGAAGAAAAACCTGGCAAGCTTTACACGATGTGCGGAAACAAACCTTCGGAGGTATCGGAACTTTTTGCCGGGGACATCGGAGCCATCGCAAAGCTCGCCAATACGCGTACCGGGGATACACTTTCCACGAAAGCAAATCAGGTGTCGTATGCAAAAACAGACTATTCCGTACCTTATACATATATGAAGTACACGGTGAAGAATAAAGGTGATGAGGATAAAGTATCCCAGGCTCTGGCGAGGATGACAGCCGAGGATGTGACGCTTAAGGTTGTAAACGACAGTGAGAACAGGCAGTCTCTCCTCTATGGTATGGGAGACCAGCATCTGGAGATCACGGCGAGCAAGCTGGCTGCAAGATATAAGGTAGAGATCACACTGGAGACGCCGAAAGTGGCGTTCCGCGAGACAATCCGCAAGAATTCTGATGTGGACATGAAGTATAAGAAACAGACCGGCGGACACGGACAGTACGGTCATGTCAAGATGAAATTCGAGCCGTCAGGCGATCTGGATACACCGTATATCTTTGAAGAGTGCGTTGTCGGCGGCGCGGTTCCGAAGAACTACTTCCCGGCGGTGGAAAAAGGTCTTCAGGAATCTGTTGTCAAAGGTCCTCTTGCCGGATATCCGGTTGTGGGCGTGAAAGCGATCCTTTATGATGGGTCCTACCATCCGGTAGATTCTTCGGAAATGGCATTCAAGACTGCTACGTCACAGGCATTTAAGAAAGGCTTTATGGAGGCGTCACCTGTACTTCTCGAGCCTATTGCTTCTATCAAAGTTACAGTCCCGGATGATTATACAGGTGATGTGATGGGCGATCTGAACAAGAGGCGCGGCCGTGTGCTTGGAATGAATCCGATCGCTGGAGGCAAGCAGGTGATCGAGGCGGATATCCCGATGACAGGACTGTTCGGATATTGTACAACGCTGCGGTCCATGACCGGCGGACGCGGAACATATGAATATACATTTGCCAGATATGAGCAGGCGCCGTCAGACGTACAGGAGAAAGAGATTGCCGCGAGAGCTGCGGAGGAATAAAAATCAAATAACAATTTACTGAAAAAAGTATGTGAGATCAAAAAAGGACGTAAGATTTGAAGGAGCAGATTTTACGTCCTTTTTAATATGACAGAACTCTGCTGACGCACTGAAAATCAATGTGTATCGGGAATGTGTCGGGAAAGCGCGTTAAGAAAGTGCTAAGATTATTGTGATTTATACATAAAGGTGCTATAATTGCTCTGCTGTGTATGCGGACATAGAAGCCCGGTTTATACCGGCACGAAAATATTGACACAACAGAGGGAAAAAAGGATGAAGATAGTTATCATTGGAGACGGGAAAGTAGGTTATAAACTTGCCCGGCAGCTTTCTGTCGAAAATTATGATGTGGTGATGATCGACAGCAATGAAAAGAAACTGAAATATGCTGTGGACCGCCTGGACATTGCGTGTGTGATAGGCGATGCAGCGGATGCTGAGGTGCAGAAACAGGCAGATGTACCTCATGCGGATCTGGTGATCGCATGTACATCAGAAGATGAGTGCAATATGTTAAGTTGCCTTATCGCGAGACGGCTCGGTGCAAGACATACGATTGCCCGTGTGCGCAATCCGATCTATTTTAAGCAGATCGGACTTCTGAAAGAAGACCTGCATCTTAGTATGGCAGTAAATCCGGAACTGATCGTGGCCGATGAGATCAGCAGACTTCTGCTGTTCCCTGATGCGAGCAAGATAGAGACGTTTGCAAGAGGAAGAGTGGAACTGATCGAATATCCGATCCAGAAAGAAAGCCGGCTTATCGGTATGTCCCTTGCAGATATGTACAGCAAGTTCCAGATCAAGCTGCTGGTCTGTGCAGTCGAACACGGCGGAGATGTTCTGATCCCGGACGGTGATTATGAGATACGGGAAGGGGACAGACTGCATATTGCAGTTTCACACAGTGAGATGGAGCGGTTTTTCCGTATGTTCGGAAAACACAAAGGAAAGATCAAAAAGGTCATCATCTGCGGCGGCGGCCGGGTGGCTTATTACCTTGCAGTACAGCTCTGCAAACTGGGGATGCAGATCAAGATCATCGAACGTGATGTGAACCGATGCGAGGAATTGTGCGAGCTGCTTCCGAAGGCGACGATCATCAATGGAGATGCCACGGATCATGATCTTCTGATCGAGGAAGGGATTGAAGAGGCAGATGCGTTTGTAGGTCTGACAGGAATGGATGAGGAAAACATCATTACGGCTCTTTTTGCAAAGAATCAGGGCGCATCAAAGATCATTGCGAAGATCAACGAGGACCGGCGTGCCAGCATGGTAGAGGACTTTGGGATCGACAGCATTGTGTCAGCCAAGACGGCGACTGCAGATGCCATCCTGAGCTATGTCAGGGCAAGAAAGAATTCTCAGGGGAGTTCTAATGTGGAGACGCTCTATCAGCTTGTCGATGACAAGATCGAGGCCCTGGAATTTATCATTAAATCCGAGACCAGATATACCGGAATACCACTCAAGGAACTGGCGCTTAAATCAAACAATCTGATTGCGTGCATATCCAGAAAGAGGCAGATCATCATCCCGGGCGGAGATGACTGCATGGAGGTGGGAGACAGTGTGATCGTGGTCACTATGGACACCCACATAGAAGATCTGGAGGATATTTTAGCGTAGGGGCAGAAAAATGAATAAGAGAATGATTATATACATATTGGGGAAAATGCTCGGCGTAGAAGGCGTGGTGCTTTTGATTCCCGCGCTGGTCTCGCTCATATACTGGGAAAAAAGCGGTTTTTCTTTTTTGATCGTGAGCGCTATACTGTGCGTTATTTATCTTATCTTTGGCAGAAAGAGACCAAAGTGTACGAGGATATATGGAAAAGAAAGTTTCGCTATCGTGGCGCTGGCGTGGCTTCTGTGGTCTCTGTTCGGAGCACTTCCGTTTGTGATATCAGGCAGTATCCCGAATTATATCGATGCTTTCTTTGAGACAGTATCCGGGTTCACTACGACCGGTTCGACGATCCTCCAGGAGATTGAGAGCCTTCCGATGGGAATCAATTTCTGGCGGTGTCTGACCCACTGGATCGGCGGCATGGGAGTGCTTGTCTTTGTTCTCATGATCACTTCGCTGGATGATGAGAATTCGATGCCGCTCATGCGTGCCGAGATGCCCGGACCGGAAGCGGATAAACTGGTTCCGAAGGCAAGGAATACGGCAGCGATCCTGTATGGTATGTATTTTGCGATGACGGCAGTGGAAGTGATACTCCTCATGCTCGGAGGGATGAATCTCTACGATGCATTGATCCATTCCTTCAGTACGGCGGGAACCGGAGGGTTCAACAACAGAAATACAAGTGTGGCCTTTTATGACAGTGCATATATTGACGGAGTGATCACGGTATTTATGATCCTCTTTGGCGTAAATTTCAATCTGTATTTCCTGCTTCTTATGAAGGACTGGAAGAGTGTGCTCAAAAATGAAGAGCTGAGGGCATACCTCGGCATCATCGCAGCATCGATCGCGGTAATTACGGTCAATATTTTAAATATTTACGAAAATGTTTTTCATGCATTCCGCTATGCTGCGTTCCAGGTGGCGTCAATCATTACGACTACCGGATTCTACACGGCGGACTATGAACTTTGGCCTGAATTGTCAAAGACGGTACTGCTGGCGATCATGTTTATCGGCGCAAGCGCAGGATCTACCGGCGGCGGTATCAAGGTGTGCCGTTTTGTGATCCTGATCAAATCGATCAGACAGGAAATCCATAAAGTGCTCCATCCGAACGCGGTGACCGTGGTGAAGCTTAATGGCAGAAAGATCGGACAGGACACACTGCGCGGAATAAATGTATACTTTGCCGCATATGTATTTATACTGGTGGCATCAGTGCTGATCGTATCTGTTGATAATTTTGATTTTGCTACATCTTTCAGCGGTGTCCTGACAACAATAAATAACGTGGGACCAGGTATATCCAAAGTAGGACCTGTAGAGAATTTCCATATGTTCTCGCCGCTTTCCAAGATCGTATTCAGCTTTGATATGCTTGTGGGACGGCTCGAGATCATTCCGTTCCTGATCCTTTTATCACCCGCGTTATGGCGGAAGAAGTTCTGAGAAAGGGGAAGTATGAAAAAGATAAAACGAAATCTTATCATTGCAGCAGTGGTCATCATCCTGCTCGGGCTCTACTATTATATCGCGCTGCCCGCAGTAAATATCCACTCTACGGAATTCTGGATATTTCTGGGAGTGCTTGTGCTTCTGGCTGCAGCGCTGTTTGTGAAAAAGAAGAAACTCAGCCGGTATGAATTGAAAGAATCCAAAGGGCTGAAAGTAATTATGGGGATCTTTGCAGCGGTTGTCATCGTATATCTGGCGGGCGCGCTTCTGTCATCCCCCATTGTTAACGCAAAAAAATACCAGCAGCTTATGACCGTGGAAACGGGAGAATTCACCACGGATATCGAAGAGCTTTCCTTTGACCAGATTCCCCTCCTTGACAGGGAATCTGCCACTCTTCTGGGAAACAGAGAAATGGGAAGCATGGTGGATATGGTGTCACAGTTCGAGGTGGACGACCTCTACTCCCAGATAAATTATCAGGATCGCCCGGTGCGGGTGTCTCCGCTGAAATACGCCAGTATTATCAAGTGGCTGACGAACAGCGGCGAGGGAATCCCTGCATATATAAAGATCGATATGGCAACCCAGGATACCGAACTTGTAAAGCTCGACGAGGGGATGAAATACACTGCCAGTGACCATTTCAACCGGAATATCTACCGTCATCTGAGATTCCGTTATCCGACCTACATTTTTAACGATCTGAGCTTTGAGGTGGATGAGGAGGGAACCCCGTACTGGATCTGTCCGGTAAAGAAATTCAATATCGGCCTGTTCGGCGGCGTGACTATTGGCAGGGTCGTGCTCTGCAATGCGATTACAGGAGAGACGACAGATTATGCCATTGAGGATGCCCCTCAGTGGATCGACCGTGCATATTCAGCGGATCTTCTTGTGGAGCTTTATGATTACCACGGGACCCTGCAGCATGGATTCCTCAACAGTGTGTTCGGGCAGAAAGACTGCCTGGTAACTACCGACGGGTATAATTACCTGGCGATCGATGACGATGTCTGGGTGTACACCGGTGTAACGTCCATTACCGGTGATCAGTCCAATGTCGGATTTGTGCTGATGAACCAGAGGACGATGGAGACGAGATTTTATGAGGTTGAAGGAGCGACAGAACAGTCGGCTATGGATTCGGCGGAGGGACAGGTGCAGAATCTGCACTATACCGCGACTTTCCCGCTCCTGCTCAATATATCAGGTGAGCCCACATATTTTATCGCCCTGAAAGACGATGCCGGGCTGGTGAAAATGTATGCCATGGTCAATGTCCAGAAATATCAGATCGTAGCTACCGGCGATACAGTGAGTGCGTGTGAGGAACAGTATACAACACTGATGTATGAGAACGGCATCAAAGAGGTGGAAGAAGATACCCGCGAGATCCTGACAGCAGAAGGAAAGATCACGAAGATCGCCCAGGGTGTGGTGGACGGCAACTCGCATTACTATATCATGCTAGACGGATCGGACGGAATCTTTGATGTATCAGTTGTGGATTATATAGACGTGATCCGCTATGATGTGGGAGATGCCGTGACGATAGAGTATAAAGAAGGCGAGGAGACCAATACAGTCTTGTCGATGAACAGAGTATAAAAAAGCGGCGGCAGAATTATTTGTTCTGCCGCCTTTTTGTTATATTGGCCTGCTCTTTATGAGATTACATTGTAATCAGAAGAGTCAATACCGGAAATCTCTTTTTTATCTGCACCGATGCTCAGATAAAAATCGATATTGTTTTCAGTACTTATCTTATTCAGTTTCTGCAGGAAGACAGGGAGACTTTCAAGAGTTATATTTGCCTGTTTCAGCACACTGTCGATAAAGATTGTTTCGATGTCGTGATTGCCGGCTACCATGCCGTAAAGGAATCCTACGAATTCTTCAAGAGTAAGGATATCTGGATAATCTGCCATACGGATCGCACGGATATTGAAATCTACCGTGTAAGTATCCTTGTGGCTTTTTTTGATAAACACTACGTTTCCGTTGGAAGTTTTCACCTTCTCGTTTGCAAGTTCGATCATTTGCTGTGTCTTTCCGCTGCCTCTTGGGCCTGTAATTAAATTTACCATGGCGAATCTCTCCTTTATGTATGTATTGTTTGAGAATTCTCACCTCTCAAATGCTTAAACCTATTATACACTAAAGCAATGTGGGGAACAACTAAAAAAGGGAAAAAAAGCAAAAAAACAAAAATGAGAAATGTTTTCAAAAAGAAGCTTGAAAAATATTCGGCCATATGATAATATTGACTCAATTGAAAATCATTCTCAAAATAGAAAGGAGAAGATGATGCCAGCTGAGGTTCTGACATATTTTCTGAAAAACAGTGACAGAAGAATACGCCTTATGTTTCAGGTCGTGCTGCAGTGCGCGCCTTTTTTGAAGGGGCTGAAAGTATCCTGTGGCATTACCATGAACGCCGATCTGTATGAAGGTCTCGGAGAGTTATTCTCGGGTATGGATATTTCTTACTATAAGTTATCGGAGACGGATGGGAGATGCCTGGTCCTGTTTTATCGCCCTTCGGAACTTAAGGCCTATCTGTGCAGGAGGGATATCTGCGCTCTGATCAGAGAATACGGATATCAGGATATGGAGACAGAGGAAATGCTTGAAAGGCTTGCAGAGCGTGTGCGCGCCTGCGCTGAGCTGGGACTGGGATTTCCTCACGAGATCGGAGCCTTTTTCGGATATCCTGCGGAGGATGTCCGAGGCTTCATTGAGAACGGGGGAAGGGAATATGTGATGACCGGATACTGGAAAGTATACAGCGATCCTGCCGGAGCAAGGATGGTTTTCAAGGAGTTTGACCGTGCAAAGAACTGCGCGGTAAATGAATTTCTTACCGGAAAGAGCATTCGGGAAATTGCTCTGTGATCAAGTCATGAATGAAATGGAGGAAAAAAGATGAGCGTATCGGTTGTATATTGGAGTGGAACAGGGAATACTCAGGCTATGGCGGAAGCCGTTGCAGAAGGGATCAGAGACGGCGGAGCAGATGCGGTCCTGATGGAAGTGGGAAATGCCGACGCAGCTGCCCTGGCAGAGGAGAAGGCGTTCGCACTGGGCTGCCCGTCCATGGGAGCGGAGCAGCTTGAAGAGTCTGAGATGGAGCCGTTTGTCGAGGCGCTTGAGCCCCTTGTGTCAGGAAAGACGATCCTTCTCTTCGGCTCTTACGGCTGGGGAGACGGAGAGTGGATGAGAGACTGGGCAGACAGGATGAAGAATGCCGGAGCCGTCCTCATACGCGAGGAAGGGATCATTACAAACGAGGCTCCGGACGACGAGGCGCTGGAAGAATGCCGCGCAGCGGGAAAAGAGCTGGCCGGCTGTTGACAAAAGCTCCCTCTTCTGCATATCATAATGGTATCGAGAAAAAACAGTCAATCAGAAAGAGCCTTTTGGATCACAGAAAGATTCTGTTATGAAGGTGTCAGAGGGAAAATGTATGAATCAGAATGTACTGCTTGGAATTTTAATACCATTTGCCGGAACCGCACTGGGCTCGGCAATGGTATTTTTTATGAAAAAGGAGATGAATGAGCGGCTTCAGAAGCTGCTTCTCGGCTTCGCGTCCGGGGTGATGATCGCGGCTTCGGTCTGGTCTCTGCTTATCCCGGCGATCGAGATGGCGGAGCAGGAGTCAGCTGCGGCATGGATCCCGGCAGCCGCCGGCTTTCTGCTGGGGATGGGCTTCCTGCTCCTTCTGGATACACTGACGCCGCATCTTCATTTTACGGAGGATAAGCCGGAGGGAATGCCGGCGCATTTAAAAAAAACAACCATGCTTGTCCTTGCGGTGACGCTCCATAATATCCCGGAGGGGATGGCAGTGGGCGTGACCTTCGCCGGAGTGATAACAGAGAATACTTTGATGACGCTGGCAGGTGCATTTGCGCTCTCGATCGGGATCGCCATCCAGAATTTCCCGGAAGGAGCGATCATTTCCATGCCCCTGAAAGGGCAGGGGATCTCAAAGGCCAGGGCATTTCTCTATGGAACGCTCTCGGGAATTGTGGAACCGGCAGCGGCCTTCCTTACGATCCTGCTCACGTCTCTGGTAGTTCCTCTGCTCCCGTATCTGCTGTCCTTTGCAGCAGGTGCAATGATCTATGTGGTGGTGGAGGAGCTGATCCCGGAATCGCAGACGGGAGTACATTCCAACATCGGGACAGTCGGAGTGGCACTGGGATTTACGCTGATGATGATACTGGATGTAGCGCTTGGATGAGCGCTCTGCCCCTCAGCCGGCAGGCAGGATGACAGGGGCGGACAATGGAAACTGAGAACCTTTCAGGACAGAAAAGTGACTGACAATTCACTTTTCTGTCTTTTTTTGCGGAACAGAATATTTGAAAAGTTTCTGTTACATGAAATTCTTTGAGAAAGCATGGCTTGTTCTGAAAATACAGGATAATGTGTTTTGGGGATTGCAAAGCACTATATTTTGTATTAGAATAGTTGAGGAACACATATGGCGTTCATCAGGGACGCCGTCAGAATAAAGGCAGAATGAGGAGAACGGCAGTATGAAGATAATCAAGAGAAATGGTTCTGAGGAAGTATTTGATATTCAGAAGATCGTAAGGGCGGTCACAAAGGCAGATACAAAGGCAGAGAGCAGAAGCCTGACAGACGGGCAGATCGAAGATATCGCAGAGTACGTAGAGTTCAAGTGCAATAAACTGAACCGCGCTGTGTCTGTGGAAGAGATACAGGATATGGTGGAGAATCAGATCATGGCGACGGGAGCCTTTGACCTTGCCAGAAGATATGTAAGATACAGATATAAACGTTCGCTTGTCCGCAGGGCAAACACGACGGACAACAGGATCCTCTCTCTGATCGAGTGTAATAATGAGGATGTAAAGCAGGAGAACTCCAATAAGAATCCGGCGGTGAACAGTGTACAGAGAGACTATATGGCCGGAGAGGTCAGCAGAGACCTTACGCAGAGAATGCTGCTTCCGGAAGACATCGTGGAGGCTGACAAGCAGGGAATCATCCATTTCCATGATTCAGACTACTATGCGCAGCACATGCATAACTGTGATCTGGTCAATCTGGAGGATATGCTGCAGAATGGGACTGTGATCAGCGGGACAATGATCGAGAAGCCCCACAGCTTTTCCACCGCCTGCAACATTGCCACACAGATCATCGCTCAGGTGGCGAGCAACCAGTACGGAGGACAGAGCATCTCACTGGCGCATCTGGCTCCTTTTGTACAGGTGTCAAGGGATAAGATCCGCGCTGAGGTGGAGAAGGAGATGGAAGTGATCGGGTTTGACTGCCCGAAGGAGCAGCTCCATGAGATCGTGGAGGGCAGGCTGAAAAAAGAGATCACCAAGGGCGTGCAGACCATTGAATATCAGGTCATCACGCTGATGACGACAAACGGCCAGGCTCCGTTCCTCACGGTATTCATGTATCTCAATGAGGCAAAGAGCGAGGCTGAGAAGAAAGACCTTTCCATGATCATTGAGGAGACGTTAAAACAGCGTTACCAGGGCGTTAAAAACGAAGCGGGCGTCTGGGTGACTCCTGCGTTCCCGAAGCTGATCTATGTCCTGGAGGAGGATAACATCGAGGAAGGACAGCCTTATTATTACCTGACGGAACTGGCTGCAAAATGTACGGCAAAGCGCCTTGTTCCGGATTACATTTCCGAGAAGAAGATGAAGGAACTGAAGGAAGGCAACTGCTTCCCGGTCATGGGGTGCAGGAGTGCACTGAGTCCGTGGAAGGATGAGAACGGAAACTATAAGTTCTACGGCCGGTTCAACCAGGGAGTTGTGACCATCAATCTGGTGGATGTGGCGCTCTCATCAGGCGGGGATAAAGAGAAGTTCTGGAAGATCTTCGACGAGAGACTGGATCTCTGCTACCGTGCCCTGATGTGCAGGCACAACAGGCTGAAAGGAACGCTTTCAGATGCGGCTCCTATCCTCTGGCAGTATGGAGCTCTGGCACGACTGAAAAAAGGAGAGACGATCGATAAGCTTCTCTACGGAGGGTATTCTACGATCTCCCTCGGATATGCGGGGCTGTATGAGTGTGTGAAATATATGACAGGAAAATCCCACACGGATCCGGAAGCGACACCGTTCGCCCTGGAAGTGATGCAGCACATGAATGATGCCTGTGACAAGTGGAAGGAAGAGACGAACATCGGGTTCAGCATCTACGGTTCTCCGATCGAGAGTACTACATATAAGTTCGCAAAATGCCTGCAGAAGCGTTTCGGCATTATCCCGGGCATTACGGACAAGAGCTATATTACCAACAGCTATCATGTGTTTGTCGGGGAGGAGATCGATGCTTTCTCGAAGCTCAAGTTTGAATCCCAGTTCCAGGCTCTCTCCACAGGCGGAGCGATCAGCTACGTGGAAGTGCCGGATATGCAGGACAACATTCCCGCTGTGCTCCAAGTGATCCGCTTCATCTATGACAATATCATGTATGCGGAGCTGAACACGAAGAGTGATTACTGCCAGGAGTGCGGATATGACGGAGAGATCCAGATCGTGACCACAGAGGAGGGAAAGCTTGTCTGGGAGTGCCCGCACTGCGGCAACTGCAATCAGGATACGCTGAATGTGGCTCGACGCACCTGCGGTTACATCGGGACACAGTTCTGGAACCAGGGAAGGACGCAGGAGATCAAGGAGAGAGTGCTCCACCTGTAGGATTCGGAGAAAAGAATTATGTATTATGGTGAGTTGAAAAAATGTGATATCGCCAACGGAGAGGGAGTGAGAGTCTCCCTCTTCGTCTCTGGCTGCACCCATCACTGCCCGGGATGCTTTAATGAGGATACATGGGATTTTCACTACGGAAAAAAATATACTGAAGCCACAGAGGAAGAGATCCTGAAGGCGCTGGAGCCGGGATATATCAACGGGCTTTCCCTGCTCGGAGGAGAGCCTTTCGAGCCGCAGAACCAGGAAGTGCTGGTAGGCCTCCTGAGAAAAGTACGGGAGAGATATCCGGAGAAAGATATCTGGTGCTACAGCGGTTATCTCTTTGACAAAGAACTGCTCAGCGGGAGCAGGGCAAGATGCGGGTATACGGACGAGATGCTGTCCATGCTGGATGTGCTCGTGGACGGAAGGTTCGTCGAGAGCCTGAAGGATATCACGCTGATCTTCCGCGGATCCTCAAACCAGCGTCTGATCGATGTGAAAAAGAGCCTGGCTGAGGGCAGTGTAGTGCTGTGGGAGCCGCGGATCAGAAGAGGGGTGTTCTGAGAGGGCCCCCCGGGCTGTATGTGAACGGAGGTTTACAATGGGGTTTGAGTCTGAAATTGTGGGAGCTCACAATACGTGGCAATTTTCCTCTTGACTTATTTTAAGGTACTTCATATAATAAATGAGTATATTGCAAAGACGAAGAAGAGAAGTAGTAGGGACGTATCGTTCGCAGAGAACTGCCGGGAGGTGCGAGGCAGCAGCGTAAATCCTGAACTGGTCTCGGAGTCCTTCTGCTGAACCGACAGATTGAGATTCCACTGTCTGGCCGGAGTTAATCAGCCAAGAGGTGGAGCGGTAGGCAGGAGCGGGAATTCCCGTTATAGAATGAATGAGTGCATCTGTCCGATGCGGCAGAGGAGAGCAGGAGCTGTCCGGGACGCAGAGAGCAGATGAATAAGAGTGGTACCACGGAATGAAGCCTTTTCGTCTCTTGATCTGAGAAGAAAAGGCTTTCTTTATACCACGGTATGTGGAAAACTGCCCAAGGGCAGGGTATCTGTATGAAAGAAAGAGAGGAATCATCACATGGGCACAAAGATTGTGTACAACCACAGAGCCATTGAGAAGAAATGGCGCGAGAGATGGGAAGAGAATCCGGTGAATCCGAAGGTGGATGACAGCGGAAAGAAGAAGCCGAAATACTACTGTCTGGATATGTTCCCGTATCCGTCAGGAAACGGACTCCATGTAGGACACTGGAGAGGATATGTTATCTCTGATGTGTGGAGCCGTTATAAACTGCAGCAGGGATATTATATCATCCATCCGATGGGATGG
>DWWO01000080.1 GCA_019119675.1 Candidatus Mediterraneibacter faecipullorum
TTACTATAAGAAGGGAAATGGGCTCTGATATAGACGGAGCCTGTGGACAGCTCAGACGCCGTTATGCGGAGGAAGAGAAGATAAACGACGGGATTTAAGGAGACAGATATGAGGACATTTTCTATTACTGATGTGGGAATGGTACGACAAGTGAATCAGGATTATGTCTATGCGACAGATAATCCGCTGGGCATCCTCCAGAATCTCTTCGTAGTTGCTGACGGAATGGGCGGACATCAGGCGGGAGATTACGCCTCAAAATATACAGTTGAGGTCCTGAAGCGGGAGCTGGCTATGAGCGAGGGCGAAGATATAGAGAAATGTCTTGTCAGTGCGATTAAAACGGCGAACCGTGAGATCATCAAAGAGGCATCCCGGGATAAACATTTAAAAGGAATGGGAACGACAGTTGTTGCAGCGACGATCATGAATCAGATGATGTACTTCGCTAATGTGGGAGACAGCCGTCTGTATCTGATCAATCAGGGGATTCAGCAGCTTACGAAAGACCATTCACTGGTGGAGGAGATGGTGAGACTCGGCGGAATCAAACCGGAAGAGGCAAAACACCATCCGGATAAGAACATTATCACAAGAGCAATCGGGGCGAAAGCCGATGTGGACGTAGATTTCTATGAGCACCGTCTGAAACGGGGAGACATCATATTGATGTGCACAGACGGACTGAGCAATATGGTGGAGGACGAAGAACTTTTCCATATCGTTCAGGGAGGCAGGGATATTGTAGAATCCGGTCAGGCTCTCGTGGACGCTGCAAAGGAAAATGGCGGTACGGACAATATAGGGGTTGTCCTGGTAGAACCGTTCGCAGATGAGGTGAGTGTATTATGATTAAAGAAGGAGTTATTTTAGGGAAACGATATGAGATACTGGGCCGCGTCGGGAGCGGCGGAATGGCGGATGTCTATAAGGGCAAAGACCATAAGCTGAACCGGTATGTGGCGATCAAAGTGCTGAAGAGTGATTATCGTTCCGACCAGGTATTTATCAAAAAGTTTTTAAGCGAGGCACAGGCGGCAGCCGGGCTGATGCATCCGAACGTGGTAAATGTCTACGATGTAGGTCAGGACCGCGGCCTTTACTATATGGTCATGGAACTGGTGGAAGGAATCACGCTGAAAGACTATATTGAGAAAAAGGGCAGGCTTTCAGCGAAGGAGACGGTCAGTATCGCCATCCAGATGGTGACCGGCCTTCAGGCAGCTCATAACCAGCATATCATCCACAGAGATATCAAACCTCAGAATATTATCATATCAAAAGACGGAAAAGTAAAAGTAACCGATTTCGGCATTGCCCGTGCGACTACGTCCACACAGACGATCAGCACCAGCGTAATGGGATCGGTCCATTATACATCGCCGGAGCAGGCGCGGGGCGGTGTTGTCGATGAGAAGAGTGATATCTATTCCATTGGAATTACTTTATATGAGATGGTGACAGGACATGTACCGTTTGACGGGGACTCTACGGTATCTGTAGCGCTGAAGCATCTGCAGGAGCAGATCACTTCTCCTGCCGAGGAAGTAGAGGATCTTCCGTACAGTCTGGAGTGCATTATCATGAAATGTACCCAGAAAAGTCCAAACCTTCGTTACCATGACTGTGCATCACTGCTGCTCGACCTGAAACGTTCACTGGTCGATCCGGACGGTGATTTTGTCGTGCCCGGGGCAGGTGCAGCGACAGATACAGACCGCACGGTTGTCATGTCTACAGAAGAACTGGAGCAGGTGCAGCAGCGCCAGTACAATACGGATGATGACTATGACGATGATGACGAAGAGTATGATGACGACGAGGAAGAAGATGATGATGACGACGATTATGACAGAAGACGTCAGGACCGCCGGCGGAAGAACAATAATGTGAATTCTGACACGAAACGGATCATGAAAATACTCATGATCGTGGCGGGCGTCGTGGTGGCACTTCTTGTTCTGTTCCTTGTGGCAAATGCAGCCGGATTCTTCAGCGGGCCGGGACTTGTCCAGGAAGAAAGTGAGATGGTGAAAGTGCCGGATCTGCGGGGAAAGACAGAAGAAGAGGCAAGAGCGGAACTCAAAGATACGGGTCTCGGACTGACAGTGAAAAATGAGCGGCAGCCTTCGAATAAGTATGATGAAGGAGAGATCATGAGCCAGGATCCGGAGCCGGGTGAAGAGGTGGAGATGCATTCTACGATCACAGTTATATTGAGCAGTGGCGAGGAAGCTAAAACGACAGAAGTTCCCAATGTGGTCGGAAGAAGTGAGTCAGAAGCCGAGGAGATGATCCAGGATGCAAATCTGGTTGTCCGCCACGAGTCAGCAAATAGTGATGATGTAGAATCGGGATACGTGATTTCCAGTGATCCGGAAGCGGGAACGGAAGTAGAAGAGGGAACAGAAGTAACCATCGTAGTCAGTCTTGGCGCTGAGCAGGCAACCGTGCCAGATCTTAGAAACAAGACTGCATCGGCGGCAGAGTCAGCGCTCGCAGATGCGGGACTGAGCGGAAGCGCGAGTGAGGAATACAGTGACAGTGTGCCGGAAGGGCAGGTTATTTCTCAGAGTATAGATCCCGGTCAGAAGGTAGATAAAGGGACAACTGTATCTTATGTTGTCAGCCGCGGGCCGGAGACGAAATATGTTAATGTTCCGGGACTGGGCGGATATACAGAAGCGGATGCGAGAAGCCGTTTGGAGAATGCAGGACTTACGGTAGGAAACGTAAGCTATGCTTACAGTAATACTGTAGGGGAAGGGTATGTTATTGACCAGACTGCAAGCCCTGGAAGTTCTGTAGAGGAAGGAACTTCTGTAGGATTTACAGTGAGCCGCGGACCGGAGCCGCAGCAGCCGGAGGAGCCATCCGGCGGCGATGGTACGGATACCGGAGATGGCACAGAGACACAGCAAGACTGAACTCCGTAGAATTATTGGAATATATGCAGGGAAAAATTATAAAAGGAATTGCCGGATTCTACTACGTTCACGTAGTAGAATCCGGTGTTTATGAGTGTAAGGCAAAAGGAATATTCCGCAAGGACGGTATAAAACCGTTGGTGGGCGACGACGTTGAGATCGAAATCCTGGATGAAAAGGACATGGAAGGGAACATCATGCAGATCCTTCCACGCAGGAACGAACTGATCCGGCCGGCGGTAGCGAATATCGATCAGGCGCTTGTGGTGTTTGCCGTGGCAAAGCCGAAACCGCACTTCAATCTGCTGGACCGCTTTCTCGTCATGATGGAGAGCCGGGAAGTACCGGTCATTTTGTGCTTTAACAAGACGGATATTGCGAAAGATCCGGAGATCGCGGGACTTCGGGACATTTATGAAGGATGCGGCTATCCGCTGATATTCACCAGTGCAAAAGAGGAAAAACACATAGAAGAGCTCAGAGAAATATTGAAAGGGAAAACTACGGCGATCGCAGGTCCGTCCGGAGTAGGAAAATCATCGATCATCAACCTGCTCCAGTCCGAAGTGGAGATGGAGACAGGGAGCATCAGCCGCAAGATCGAGAGAGGAAGGCATACGACCCGTCATTCAGAACTGCTCGTGCTCGGAGAGGACTCCTACATTATGGATACGCCGGGGTTCAGTTCCCTCTATATCAGTGATATCGAGCATGATTCGTTGAAATACTGCTTTCCGGAATTCGATCCATATGAAGGAAAATGCAGATTCAACGGGTGCAGCCATGTGCACGAACCCGACTGTGCGGTCAAACAGGCCGTCGAAGAGGGAAAGATACACAGATCAAGGTACGAAAACTATCTTGCCATGTACCAGGAGATACAGGAAAGAAAGAGGTTTTAGCTTATGGAAAATATTCTCGCACCATCGATACTTTCAGCTGACTTCAAGATACTTGGGGAGCAGATCAGACAGACAGAAGAAGGAGGAGCAGGCTATATCCATTTTGATGTGATGGACGGAATCTTTGTCCCGAGCATTTCATTCGGGATGCCCGTGCTTTCCTCGATCCGGGGAATGACCACGCAGGTGATGGACGTACATCTTATGGTGACGGAGCCGGTGCGCTATGTAAAGGAATTTGCAAAATGCGGGGCGGATATCATCACTGTGCACCTTGAAGCGTGTAAAGATCCTGCGGCAACCCTGGATGAGATCCATGACTGCGGGGTGAAGGCAGGAATCTCGATAAAGCCGGGGACGCCGGTAAAGGAGCTGGAACCGTATCTGGATCAGGCAGAAATGTTCCTGATCATGAGTGTGGAACCGGGCTTTGGCGGTCAGGCGTTTATACCGGAATCCCTGGAGAGGATCAGCCGGCTGCGCTCTATGCTCGAAGAGCGTAAACTTGACAAAGATATAGAGGTAGACGGCGGTATCTACCACAGCAATGTGGCGGAGGTGCTGAAAGCAGGCGCTAATATTATCGTATCAGGTTCCGGTGTTTATAAAGGAAATATAAGAGACAATACTACAGGATTCATGGAGATATTAAAAGCCTATGAGTAAGAAAACTGTGATCGTGAGCGGCGGAATGCTGGAAGAAGATTTCGTGCTCCCAATATTGAAAAGTGAAGAAACAGAATTTGTGATCGGTGTGGACAAAGGACTTGAGTTTCTTTATAAACATGAGATCAAGCCGGATTATATCGTAGGGGACTTTGACAGTGTGTCCCGGGAACTTGTGGATTACTACAGGGAAGAGCTGAATGTGCCGATCCGCGAGTTCAATCCGGTGAAAGATGCATCAGATACAGAAATCGCTCTGCGACTCTGCCTGGGACTTAACAGAAAATCCATCTTGATCCTGGGAGGTACCGGCAACCGGATCGACCATCTGTGGGCGAATGTACAGTGCCTTCAGATTGCGCTTCAGGCTGGTGCCGACGCGAGAATTGTGGACAGTCATAATCAGATCCGGCTGCTGGATTCGGATATCACGCTGAAGAAGTCGGAGGCGTTCGGTCCGTATTTCTCGCTGTTCCCGCTGGAGATGCCGGTGGATGAACTGACCATCAGAGGGGCGAAATATCCTCTGAAGAACCACTTCCTCAAGCCAAATGACAGCCTGTGCGTGAGCAATGAATTTGCAGAAGATGAGGTCATGATCTCGTTTGTATACGGGAAAGTGATCCTGATGGAGACGAGGGACTGAGCTGTTGCGACCGAATACCGGACAGGTAAGGAATACATTATGTCCGATTTGCAATAATAGATATGATAAGGAGATTTAAAAACTATGAAATTAGGAATCGTTGGACTCCCTAATGTAGGAAAAAGTACATTGTTTAATTCACTGACAAAGGCGGGGGCGGAATCTGCAAACTATCCGTTCTGTACCATAGATCCCAATGTGGGCGTGGTGACGGTGCCGGATGAGAGACTGAATGTGCTGGGGGAGATGTATCACACGAAAAAGATCATCCCGGCGACGATCGAGTTTGTGGATATTGCCGGACTTGTAAAAGGTGCGTCCAAAGGTGAAGGGCTTGGCAATCAGTTCCTCGCGAATATCCGTGAGGTGGATGCTATCGTTCATGTGGTGCGCTGCTTTGAAAATACAAATATCGTCCATGTGGACGGGAATATCGACCCGATGAGGGATATTGAGACGATCAATCTGGAGCTGATCTTCTCAGATCTTGAAGTGCTTGAGAGAAGGATCTCAAAGACAGTCAAGCTCTCGCGTAATGATAAGACAGCCGCGAAAGAACTTGATCTGTTAAACAGGATCAAAGCACACCTTGAAGAAAATAAGCTGGCAAAAAGTTTTGTGACTGATGATGAGGATGAACAGGCATGGCTTGCAGGGTATAATCTGCTGACAGCCAAGCCGGTGATCTTTGCTGCAAATGTGTCGGAGGATGATCTGGCTGACGATGGCGCAGACAATCCGGGAGTACAGGCGGTCAGAGAATATGCCAAAGAGGAAGACTGCGAAGTGTTCGTCGTATGCGCGGAAATTGAGGAAGAGATTTCCCAGCTTGACGATGATGAAAAGAAAATGTTCCTCGATGATCTCGGGCTTAAGGAGTCCGGTCTGGAGAAACTGATAAAAGCAAGCTATCATCTGCTCGGCCTGATCAGCTATCTGACGGCAGGAGAGCCGGAAGTGCGCGCCTGGACGATAAAGAAAGGCACAAAAGCACCTCAGGCGGCCGGGAAGATCCACTCTGATTTTGAAAGGGGATTTATCCGCGCAGAGGTAGTAAGCTACGATGACCTGATCGCGTGCGGGTCTCATACTGCGGCAAAAGAAAAAGGGCTGATCCGCCTTGAGGGGAAAGATTACGTCGTACAGGACGGCGACATCATGCTGTTCAGGTTCAACGTATAGCACCAGAAAGGAGCATTTTCATGCATTATGATATTGCCTTCCCCAATCTTGGCATCTATCTGGATCATGTGGGAAAGAATATTGATATATTTGGTTTTACGATCGCGTACTACGGTATTATCATCGGATGTGCGATCCTGATCGGATTTTTGATCGCTGCAGCGGAAGCGAAGCGGACGAGGCAGAATCCGGAAGATTATCTGGACATGGGCATCATCGGTGTAATCGCGGGTATAGCAGGAGCGAGGATATATTATGTGATCTTTTCGTGGGACATGTATAAGGATAATCTGCTGGATATCTTTAATCTCCGGGAAGGTGGTCTTGCAATCTACGGCGGAGTGATCGGTGCGGTGATCGCCGTATTTGTCCTGGCAAGAGTGAAACGTCTCTCACCCTTTCAGATTCTGGATACCGTGGCCATGGCGATCCTGAACGGGCAGATGCTCGGACGCTGGGGCAATTTCTTTAACCGTGAGGCGTTCGGAGAATATACGAACGGCCTGTTTGCCATGCGGCTGCCGGTAGACGCAGTCCGCTCCGGGGATATCACAGAGCGGATGCGGGAACATATGGAGACCATCGGGGGTGTGGACTATATACAGGTGAGTCCGACGTTCCTCTATGAGTCGGTGTGGTGCGCCGTACTCCTGATCCTGCTTGTCCTGTACCGCAAACATAAGAAATACGAGGGTGAGCTTTTCCTTCTCTATATCTTTGGATATGCTCTCGGCAGAGTGTGGATCGAGGGGCTGCGCACGGATCAGCTGCTGATTCCGGGAATCGGTTTTCCTGTGTCCCAGGCGCTGGCGGGAGGTGTAGTTGTATTTGCGGGAATCGCACTTCTCTATCTGCGCAAGAATCATAAAAGGATGCCGCTGCTGAAAAGCGAGAAAGTATATGAGCCTATGCCGGATAAGATCGAGGGGAAGAAGCCTCCGAAGAAGAAGGACAGGATATTCAAATTTAAAGACAAATAGACAGGTCTTCCTTGATTCTTCAGGCAGTCTTGGATATAATAGTCACATAGCTGACAGGCTGATATTTTATACGGAGGAAAAAAGGAAATGGGAATTGCTTCACTTGTACTTGGCATTATTTCAATCGTAATAGGAGTGTTCAGCGCGGGAAGCCTCGGATGGCTGGGCGCTGTCATCGGGATCATCGGGATCGTGATCGGAATTCAGGGTAAAAAGATTCCGGATCAGGCGGGAATGGCACAGGGGGGATTTATCTGTTCTATTATCGGGACGGTCCTCTGCCTCCTTACATATATTGCATGTGTTGCCTGTGTGGGGTGTCTGGCGCTGCTCGCATGATTCAATGAAAAATACAGTTGAAAAGGAGTGGCAGACACTCCTTTTCTTTTTTAGTAATAACGTGAAAAGAACGGAGTATGGAATATGGGGATAGAGATCGGTGCGGTCATGATACCGTGGTACGGGCTGTTTATCGTGCTGGGAATTGCAGTGGGAGCGGTGCTGGGATATTTTCTGATCCGTGCGAACCGCATGGATTATGACGACTTTATCCAGACAGCATGTTTTGTGGGACTCGGTGCAATGGCCGGGGCAAAGCTTTTATATCTGATTGTATCGTGGAGAAGCATCGATTTTTCCAGAATTACAGATCCGGAATATCTGAATGCACTGATGGGAGGCGGCTTTGTCTTCTATGGAGGACTGATCGGGGGATTGACCGGATTGTACCTCTGCGGGAAGATACTGCATATACCGGTGACGGACTATGCGCGTGCCGCCATACCGGTCATTCCGCTGGTGCATGCATTTGGACGGATAGGATGTGCATTTGCCGGATGCTGTTATGGGGTTCCCTATGACGGTCCGGGAGCAGTTGTTTATACAGAGTCTATCGCTGCGCCGACAGGAGTACCGCTTTTCCCGGTGCAGGCAGTAGAGGCAGCAGGAAATCTTTTGATCACGGCTGTACTGTGTATATATGGGGAAATATGTCGCAGAAAGGGGAGAAAAGCGAAAAGTCTGCAGCTGTATCTCGTTTTGTATGCAGTTTTTAGGTTCGCGCTGGAATTTGCACGGTACGATGACAGTGAGCGGGGTATACTGATGGGACTGTCCACGTCCCAGTGGATCAGTATTGTGATATGTGTAGGAGTTATTGTGTTGGAAACCTTCTGGCAAAAGAGAGCAGCCAGGTAGAGAAAAATATGAATAGTAGATAATCCGACTGTATAATCGTTTACAAAACATTCAGTCGGATTTATTTTTTTGTGCGGAAATACTGGATCAATTCATAGATAAGCTGTATTTCCCGTTCGTTCAGATGTGAAATATCCAGAGTTACATTATCAGAGAGACCAAGCAGATAGTCAGTTGATACATGGAATAACTGCGCGAGTTCAACAATGTATGTCGTTGAAGGAGTGGAAATGCCCATTTCCCATGCATTGACGCTGCTTCGAGTAATATTTAGTTTTTTGGCAAGGTCAGTCTGCGTCATGTCATTTGACATGCGCAGATTCTTTATTCTTTCAGAAACCATATTATCAATCCTTCCTGTTCTAAAGAGTGATAGTAAACTAAACTTTTTGATATTACATTATCAAAATGATGTTTTAAATTGACACAAACATTTTGCGGTGATAAAGTATTAGGGGAATGATAGGGCAGTTTAGCCATTATTTTTAAGATTATTACGCAAATTTTGCCGGTCTATTCTGTCTGGTCTCGATAATCAATATAGAAATAGAGGAGTAAACAAAATGGATGGGAATGAGTTGTTTTCAGAGAACGGTCAGGAACTGAAATTATCGGATGAGTTAGAGAAGTTATACCGAGATCTTGGAAAAGAATATTATGAGGGCGGCTTTGAAGATCCTCTGCCACAATTACTAGGGTACTTTGACAAGATTACAAAGCTAAGAAATGAGTTACAGACCGAACAGGACTCTGCGGAAGGTCTTAGGTTCTGCACACAGTGTGGGTGCGAGCTTGAAAAAGGCGCCGTGTTCTGCGGAAACTGCGGATGTAAAGTAGGAGGAAATGAATAATGGCTTTTTTAGACGATGTAGACAGGACATTATCACAATTGGGACAGAGCGCACTCAAAAAGACAAAGAATATGTCAGAGTCCATGAGGCTTTCAGGTGCGATCAGAGAGGAAGAAGAAAAACAGAAAGAACTGTTCAGGAAAATCGGTGAATATGTATATGAGAATGAACTGGGAACAGCAGATGAGAAGATCATCGGATGGTGCCAGGATATCTCAGCAAGCAGGGTACGTGCGATGCAGAACCGTGAACAGATGACTGCCCTTAAGGGGATGATCAATTGCCCTAAGTGCGGGGCATCGACAGCTCCGAATTCCACATTTTGTAGTGTATGCGGTTCCAAGCTTGAAGAGCTTAATCTAAGTCCTAAGCAGGAAGAAGATGAAAGCAGCGTATGCCCGAATTGTGGGAGAAAAGCGGATAAAGACGCAGCATTCTGTACTTATTGCGGAACTAGGATACCTGCTGGCCAGCCGCAGACCGAAGAAACTGAGGCAGTTCCTAAAGATATATGTCCTAATTGCGGAAATAAGATAAAACCTGGTCAGATATTCTGTGTAATGTGCGGGGTAAAGCTTCCGGAATGATATTTTTAGAAGAATAGATTTGTTAAGGAATGACGGACTATGGAAGAAAAGAAATTTTGTCCGTACTGTGGAGAGCGCCTGACAGGGCGGGATCGATTCTGCGGAAAATGTGGAAAGAGAATTACGCTTCTTAGTGAGATCAGCCCACGGCGTAACAAAAAAGGACGGCATGCAGGAATAATATTTATGGTATCGTTTTTCCTTGTTGTTCTTGGTTTTTGTGGGGGACTTGCGTTTTTGTCATGTACATATTCGGATCAAAAACAGATTATTGGAGCATGGTTTGTGGTTGATGAGGACGAAGAAACCACAGAGCGAAAAATAATATTTTATGAGAATGGAGCAATATATGACAGCGATATAGGAATGACTGGAAAGTATGTTATGGAAAACGATACAATAACAGCTAACTATGACAGCGGATGGGCAATGGCACAATATGTTTATAAATATGAACTGGATCAAGATGTACTTACACTGGAGTTAGATTACAAAGACGAGATAGTGATTCTGGAGAGAGGGGAAAGTGAACCATTACAGGAGCCGGCGTGGATAGCCTCCAATGGGAATGACTTATAGTGTGTGTCCAAATTGCGGAAATAAGATAAAAAATTGTTGAGGAATGAGTCGTTATGGAAGAAAAGAAATTTTGCCCGTACTGTGGGGAACGCCTGAAGGGGCAGGAACGATTCTGTGGAAAATGTGGAAAGAGAATTACACCTATTAGTGAAATCAGCCCACAACATAGTAAAAAAATCCGGCATACAGGAATGATAAAAATATTTGTGGTTTTAATTATTCTTGTTATCTGTGGGTGGCTTGCGTTTTTGATATATACTCATACGGGTCAAAAACAGATTCTCGGATCATGGCTGATGCTTGATGAAGACGGAGAATATGCCGGATACGGGATGACCTTTTATGAGGACGGAAGAATACTTGATACAGCCAGCGGGTTAACAGGTGATTATGTTATAGATGACGGAAAGATAATGGTCAGCTATGACGATGGATGGGAAGTGGAAAGATATGTCTTCGAATATGAGTTGGAACGTGACACCCTCACGCTGAATTTAGAGGGCAGTGACGACGAGTTTACTTTAGTGAAAGAAAATAACTCCTTATAAAAGGCAGGCGGGGAAAAGCATGAAAAAGTATTTGAAATATGTTATTGCGGTTATTACGGCAGGATCTTGCGGCATATGGTTTCTGCCTGTGATCGTGACAGGCGAACAACAGTTATCCTTATTGGAATTTATGAAGGTGAGTTTTGGTTTCTATGCAAGTACGGGGGATACAGAATTAATTTATGGTTGCATCAGGGAACAGTTTCACGTATTCGCACGTGTAATAGCTGTTTTCGGAGGGGTTATATTGCTGGAAGTGCTTTTGACAGTTGCCCTTCCGGGAGTGTTGTCATACGTGACCAGCCTTGTCGGAAGTATATTAAACTGGTGTGCAATAGCGGCATTTCTCTGGATAAGCGATAGCGGATTCGATGAAGTGGAAAACGCGCTTGAAACAGTCTCGATCGATACGCCGGTGAACATATCATTTCAGATGCTGCTTATTTTTATGGGAGTTTATGGAATTGTATTTGTCCTTTCTCTGCTGGGAATTGTCTTGTGTAAATCTTCAAAGGCAAAGTCCTTGGAGACGGATTTAACAGAAAAGATGGATTTTGCAGAGACGGGTTTTGACAGGAAAACAGATGCGGACACTGATCCGACAACAGTGGCGGATATCTGGACAGACGCAATGCCAGCGACGGAGGATCAAGAGCAAGTGATCAACCCTGCCGAATGTCTTGAGAAAATCTATTTTGAATTGAGTGGAACGGGCGTAATTGTAGTCAAAGGCGGTGCGAAAGATCCGGCTGCTATCTTGGAATATGAGGTTGAAAGCGGGGAATACCATATCCGTCCGTTAAAAAGTATGTGTGTGTTTCTGGAAAGCGGGCAGCCTTTTGGGAAAGGCAGAGATTACAGTCTCACAAGGAAGACAAAGTTATATATCCAAGAGAAAGAAAATATGTTTACTTTAGCATAAGAGCAGAATGGAGTGATAAGTATGTTATGTCCGAAGTGCGGGGCAGAAGTAAGGGGAGAGGATACATTTTGCGATCAGTGCGGATATTCCCTGAAGAAAAGAAAACGGACATTTCTGCCAACGATAGTAACGCTTGCATTGATACTTATAGCCGCGGGCGGCACGGCGGTATGGATTGTCATGGATGATCATCATACTCTTGAAGAAGTATGGGCACAGTATCAGGAAGCCCAGAACAGTCTGATGAAAGAAAATATTGCGAAAGTGCAAAGCGCTCAGGATGCGCAGGGTGAGTGCATATCTGAGGGAGAGACAGCGGAAAAACAGGAGGCGGATGTAGAGGAAACCGAATCGGAAAATGCTCAAATATCAGAGCAGGATCAGTATATCCTGCCAGAGAGCAATTCACGGTATCTTACAGATAGCGACATAGACGGTATGTCACTAAGAGAAATCAATTACGCTAAAAATGAAATATATGCCCGGCATGGGAGAAAATTTGACTCCGAGGAATTACAGACATACTTTGACTCCAAGTCTTGGTACACAGGAAAATATGAACCATCGGATTTTGACGAAAATTACAGTGGCAGTATGTTGAATGCATACGAAAAGAAAAACGCAGAATTCTTAAGTGAGAAAGAATTCTCTATAAATTCCAACGGATATCAGCTAGATGCAAATTAAAGGTCGGATTGAAAAGAAAGGAAATCATAATTAAATATGAGTGGTCGGGGGAGAACACGACAAACAAAATACCGGCGCGTATTATCAATTCTGTTGTGTACGGTGCTTCTTATGGGATGCGGACGAACCGATATGGTTAAATCTGAAAGGGGAGAGATACCAGAGCAGAAAGAAAATCAGACAGTACCGGATCTGGTGATTCCGACAGAATCCGAGGAGCATGCGGAGGAGGAACCGCAGGAGAGTAAAGGAATACTGATAGCTATTGACCCGGGACATCAGTCACCGGAAATTGATATGAGCGGGTTGGAACAGAATGCACCGGGTAGCAACGAAATGAAGGCAAAAGCGACAGGCGGAACAACGGGAACATTTTCAGGCATCCCGGAATATGAACTTAATCTTGAGGTTTCATTGTTGCTCCGTGCCGAACTGGAAGATAGGGGATACGATGTGATCATGACACGGGATGATAATGATACAGCTATCAGCAATTCGGAAAGGGCTCAAATGGCAAACGATGCAGGCGCGGACATAGCAGTCAGAATTCATGCGAATGGAAGTGAAGACCAGACGGTAAATGGCGCTCTCGTCCTGATCGGATCCGAAGAAAATCCATATGTGGGTGATTTATATGAAGACAGTCTGAGCCTGGGAGCTACAGTGTTGGATTCCTACTGTCAGGAAACCGGCATGAAGAATCTTGGAGTGCAGACAAATGATACGATGACCGGCATTAACTGGAGCGATATACCTGTGATCATTCTGGAGATGGGGTTTATGACCAATGAACAAGATGATCTGAATATGGCGGACGATGATTATCGCATCAGGATGGCAGAAGGTATTGCTAATGGGATAGATACATATTATTCGGAAAACAGGTTAAATGAGCTGGAGGAAGTAATACAGACGGCGATCAGCAGTGAAAGTGAAAATGGGACACAGGTATCCGTTTACGCAGAAAAGATCGAATCTGGGCAGAGTGTTTCCGTGAATAACGGACCTATGCAGTCTGCCAGCCTGATCAAATTATTTATTGCAGGGAGCGTCTATGAACAGTTAGATGCATTAAGGGAATCAGAGGCTTATGAAAATGAGACGGAAGAACTTGTGAAAGACATGCTGTCTGTAAGCGACAATACGGCGGCAAATACGCTGGTAAAAAGACTGGGCGGAGGAAATGTCGAAAAAGGCATGGAGACAGTAAATAGTTTCTGTACTGAAAACGGATATATGGATACGTCCATGGGAAGGCTGATGCTCGATCTTGACGCAGAGTCAGATAATTACACGTCGGTTCAGGACTGTGGGAAGTTCCTGAAAGATATATACCAAAATAAATTACAAGGATCACAAAAGATGCTTGAAGATCTGAAAGCGCAGGAAAGGACGTCTAAAATTCCTGCGGGAGTACCGTCGGAAGTAGAGACGGCAAATAAAACCGGCGAATTGGATGATGTGGAAAATGACGCGGCGATCGTCTATGGCGACAGTGGGGCGTATATCTTGTGCGTGATCATGAATGACCTGCAGGATACGGCAAGAGGGAGGGATGCAATAAAAAAACTGTCGTCTAATGTATACGAATATATGGAGAAAAAATAGAAAACTAAAGGTTACGGAGGAGAGAAGAAATGGGTGTGGCATCACTTGTATTAGGAATTATTTCAATTATTATCGGTCTGTTTAGTGGCGGAGGGCTCGGATGGCTTGGAGCGGTCGCAGGTATAATCGGTATCATTTTAGGCATACAGGGGAAGAAAGTGCCGGAACAGAGGGGAACGGCGACAGCAGGATTTGTATGTTCGATTATCGGAACGATACTGTGTATTCTTATGTATGTTGCATGTATCGCATGTGTGGGCGGACTGGCTGCACTGTCATAAAAAATATTGAGATCAGGAACAGGAGAGGCAGATTATTGTTTCTCCTGTTGTCGGCAAATAGGGGATTTGAAAGATAATATTACGGATTTATGGAGAGAGGAACGATGTTTTGCAGTAAATGTGGGAAAGAAAATAACGATACGGCGAAGTTCTGTGCATATTGTGGGGCGGAACTGAAGTCGGCTTTAGGAACAGAAACATCATGTCAGCCATATTATGTGGAGCAGACTGAAAAAGTATCTGTACCGTCAGGTATAGGTGCATCCGGTATTATAATGATCGTGCTGTACGTCATACTTGGAATTCCGTGGACGAATATAGTGGTTAAACATTATGGGCAGACGGCAATAGCGTTTGGTCTTCTGGACTATGAGATTATGGGGATAATATGCTATTTTCTGCCGTATGTAATTGTCATTGCTATGATAGTGATTGGAATCGTCAATATCATACGCAATAAATATTATATGCTCCCGGGAGTTGTAGTTGCTGTCCTGTCTGTATGTATGAAAATAGGTGCGGCGATTTTTAACGCAGTTACTTTTGAAACTGGTATGATCGGATTTATCTGTTACAGAGTGTTCAATCCTTATTCAGCGATATGGATTCGTTCATTGGTGTTGAGCGTATTGTTAATTGTGTTTGCATATGCAAAAAGTAGACAGAAAAAGTATTTATGAAAAAGATACGGTCGCAATATTAGAAGTCTGGGATGGAGGTAAAAATGAGGGCTACTGTATTTCAGAGATTTTTTATACTGATAAAAATATAGAAATTTGAGGAGGAAAATTATAATGAAAATAAAAGTTGTTTTGATAAGTGTACTGTCTATATGTCTTTTCTGTGGATGTGCAACAACTGAGGCGAAAAAAACGGATATAGATAATCTGGTGGGTGTTTGGGTTAATGAAGACAATTGGAAAATGGAGATTTATGAACCCGAAAAAGGAGAAGATAACGGTCAGGTTGATCTGACTAATTGGAATTTTTATGAAGGAACAAGGCTTGGAAATTATACATGTCAAGAATCTAGCCATAGGCTAATTATCACATATCCTGATAATTGGAATATTGAAACAATGGAAGATGTATATACTTATGAACTTACTGATGAAGATACATTGGTTCTGTCTCCTGATGGAAACTCGGATGAGAGCGTGGAATATAGTAGAATCGAATAGAAACAGTATGTCGAAATAAGCTGACTTTTTAAGCTATGAAAAGGAGTGACAGAGATGTACTGTGATAAATGTGGAAAAGAATTATCGGGTAAAGAAAAGTTCTGCCCTAAATGTGGAAAAGCAGTAGGGGGAATGCAGGCGGAAATGTTGAAGAATATAAAGTGGGAGAATATGAAAAAAGAGCCGTGGAGTGTTTCAACAAATACTAGAGCGCATAAAAGGGGAAAGAAAAATGCGATTGTGGCATTGTGTCTGATAATAATTCTTCTGGTCGGGAGCGTTGGAGTATTTTCCTTTTTGAAGAGTTTGGAGCAATACAAATATCTTGCAGTTGTAGAAAATGAAGAAGGTTTATACGGATGTATTAATGAGAATGATAAAGAAATTATAGAGTGTAAATATGATCTGATCACAATTAATGAGGATCATATCATCGTATGGACAGAAAAGGAAGGAACAGGAGAAACATCAGAGTATGATAAGGGCGTGCTTGATACAGAAGGGAATGTCATAATTCCCATAGAATATCCAGAGGTATCAAGCTTTAACGTTGATGGCGAGACTGTATTTGCATTAGCAGAACAAGTGGGGATTGACGAGGAGGGAGAACCGATCCTAAATTGGGGATTTGCAGATGCACAGGGAAACATGATAACGGAGTTTGAATACCAGTACGTAACAGCCGCATCTCCGAGTCTGAGTTCATCAGAGGAGCAAGGAGTTATATTGGTATCTTCCCATGTGGAAAATGATACGGAAGACGGCTATCTTTATGGCGCAATAAACAACAGAGGAGAGAAAGTTATACCGCTTGACAGCCAGTATATAAATCCATGGCAGTCTATAGGAAACAGCGGTCTTCTGACTGTAGAAAGAAAGTCGGGAGGAGAGTGGAAATCAGGGTTCATTAATTATAGGAATGAAACAGTACTCCCATTTGAGTATGATGAAGCAAGAAACTTTATGGATAATGGTCTTGCCGCTGTTAAGAAAGGCGAAAAGTGGGGATATATCGATCGAGAGGGAAATATGATAATACCTTGTCGTTATGATAATGCCTATGATTTCGCGGAAAACGGAATGGCAAGGGTTGAATCAGGAGATACAACAATTTATATCAATGAAAAAGGAGAGAAAATCATAGAAGGAGATTGGAATTTTGCCTATGATTTTGATGAAAATGGATTTGCGCGGGTGGAAGGTGAAAACGGGGATGGATTGATAGACGAGCAGGGAGAAGAAGTGTTTTCATGCTCTTATGACAGCATTTATTCAGGGAATGATATGTATGTAGCATGGGATTCATATAATTGTAATGTCATAGACAGTGGGAGAGAAGAAAGGTACGACAGCTTAGAGGATGCGGTGCGCGGCTCCTACGACTATGTAGGCGGTATGGGAGATAACGGCTGGCTGGTAGCAGGCAGACTGAGGGAAGATAGTGAAAAGCAGAATGAATATGAATGTGATTATATAGACGAAAATGGAAATGTCCGACTGCCTTTGTCGGAAAAATATACATACGCATGGCCCTTTGAGAGGATAAAACAATCAAACGACTGATCGGAGGTTCATATGAAGTGCATAAAATGTGGCAAAGAAAATAAGAAAAACGCTAAGTACTGCGCATCCTGCGGAGCGAGTCTTATAAGTACTCCAGCCAAGAAACAGAAAAACATAAAAAGAAGAATATTTTTAACAGTATCTATACTGTTTTTTCTTGCGGCAGGGGCAGTCGTCATATTACTGGTTTCCGGAATATTACAGGAAAACAGGGACAAAGATCGTGCGCAGGCGGCTGTGACTGAATTTTTGGAGAGGTATAAAGCCTGTGATCCTGCGGCGTCGGAACTGTTGGCGGGAACAGGCGATATAGAGATGAGCTATGAAGGAATTTCGTCGTCGTTCGCAGACGAACTGAGCTATGAAATTATTTCCAGCAGAAAAGATTCAGATGATCTCTATATAGTGGAAATCCAGACGACAACGATTGATTTTGAAAAGCTGTTTACAGTTTCGGCTGAAGAAACTGTAAAAAATTACGGTGAGGACAATGTGACAGATCATTTGTTAGATGTCATGCAGCAAAAAATAACGGGTGATACTTGTGAAACAAAGACCATACCAGCCCAAGTATCAGTCCTGAAAATCAATGGAGAATATAAGATCCAGATGGATGGTTCGCTCGCTAACGCTCTTTCTGGAGGCATGAATGATTATCTGGAATCTCTGGCAGGAGGTGAATGATCCGTGTATCGAAGATTAAGGATAAAAAGGGCGGTTGCGCTGCTCCTTTGCTTTTGTACGCTGCTTATATGTACCCCATATCAGGAAGTCAATGCGAAAGAATATGAGGAAAAATATCTGACGATAAAAAGAGTTAATGACGGGCAGCAGGATACATATAAGATAGTAACTGACGGAGAAGAAGTATTTATCAGCGCTGAACAATTAAGTGAATTAGCGGGCTTTACTAAGACAAATATTGTCAGGGATGATGATAAGCTTACGGCGGTTACATTGATAAAAGGTGAAGAACAGGATGCCAGTCAGGATATTATTATTTCGGCCTCTAATAATACAATTTATTCACTCAGATACAGAGAAAGAGAGTTTGACGGCTGTCTGGATACCGGAGAAGAGGTTTACCTGGACCTCATTGATATGTTTAATTATCTGCGGATCAAGGCGGAAGTCATAGATGGGAGGCTATTCATTAATGTGCCGGTATACACGATGTACGACTTTATGACAGTGGATTATCCGGAAGTGTTGAAAAATTGTGTATCACAGCTTGACCTGCTGGAACCGGGGGAAGATTTGGAGGAGGCGGGAAACTGGGATGCATTATATCTGGCGTGTAACAATTTTGATTTTCGTTTTCTTGTCCCCATATGGGGAACGAATCAGATAAAAGATGAGCAGTACACAAAAGCGCTCCGGACATTGAATGAAGAAGACGAAACTTTCTATGATGAAGATACGAATGAATACTTTCAGTCTGAGCTGGAGGGACGAGGTCTGGGAAGCTGCCTTGCCAGTGGACAAGATCTTATCGATACATTGTCGGTTGGCGGCGGAGCGATGGAAAGCGCAGAAGATGTTATAAAACGATTAGATGGATTGTCTGAGTCGGATCAGGATGCGCTTTTTTCTCTGTGGGATACGTTGAATTGGAATAGGGAAGATTTCCTGAAGGCAACAGGGCTGAAAACATTCAGCGACCATGCAGGTGAACTTTCAGACGCCCTTACGGTAGCCGGAATTGCAGTATCCGCATATGAGGCGTATGAGCAGGCTGCGAGTTGGAGTGAGGACTGCCTGAATGACCTTGATGTCCTGCGTAATCTGAATGCGGATAATTATGGTGAGAACAAAGACTATGTAAAAAGAATCAGCAAAGTTGCAGAAGATAGTTATCAGGCAAGTTTAGATCCTGAAAATGCGGCGGAAGAACAGTTCGTCAGCGACATAGCAGAGCTTGCATTGGAGAAAGCGATAACAGAAACATCCGTACCGGGGAAAGTTGCGGATTTGTTTATCTTTTCTGTAAATCTCGGGGTAAGTGTGGCACGGTGTTTCGGGAACATTGCGGAAGAAATGGATAAGGGTGAATTGTCATATATGGTTTCCTGCCTGATCAATATAGCAGTCGCATCCCGAATCGACGCAGAGGTAAAGCGTGACCAGCTGGACATAACGGATCTTACCTCGGGAAATCAATTGAATGACTTCAGAAATTCTATTCGAACTTCGATAAAAAGCAATCTGAGATGCTGGAGTTATATTTACTATCTGAACAGCAATGGTACATGGGAAACATCAGAAAGAGGGCAGTATGTGAAAGGCCAGATCGACAAGATGCATGTGTATCTGGCGCTCTTGGATGAAACAAAGCAGTATGATTATGCGCTGGATGAATATGATCTGATTACATATAGCCCGGAACGGATTATAGAAATCGCGGAAGGAAGTAAAGTAATAGTGGAATCGGGAGTAATCTATGAACATGCGGACGGCGAATTTCTGTCAAACTTTCATCTGGAACAGGAAGACAATGGAGATAAAACAGCATATTTGCTATTTTGGTATAACTATGGAGCCAGTGCGTCTGTGGAGGATTTTTTCTTTGAGTGGAATGATCAACAAACCACATATGAGCTGGTTGGACAGAGAAGCGGGAAGCGTTTTGAGGTTACATTTGAATTTATAGATGAAAATACAATTGATATTTCTGTAAGATGTGAGGAAGAGTATTATAATTGGAAAACAGGGGATAAGGGAGCAATATGGTCAGATGCAGAATATAAAAAGGCGACGTCAAACGCAATAAATCCTATAGGAGAATGGGAAATAGATGATTCTATGTCTATGGAGGCTAATGGAGTTTCGATGACATATTTGTTCGGAAGTGCTTATAAATATGGCAATCATATGACGGTTAATTCGGACAACTCTTTTTCATATGGTGTGGGAGCAGGGGTAGGGGAAGAAGGGACATGGATAGCAAAGGATAATATACTTGAGTACAACATTAAAAGATATGAGGACAATGAAGCAGAAATGGGGCAACTTAACATTAGGAATGAAAACGGTATTATGTATTTAATAATGAGGTATGATGATTATGAATTGTGGTGGAAGAAAAACAAAAGTATAGAGGAAATAGGAGCGAGTGCCGCGGATGATAAGGAGACGGCGGAAGACATAAAAGGAAAAGAATATTTAGATCAATTAGATATTATTGAAAGTGATCAGTACAAGGGAAATCTTGCAGATAGTTCTGTTTACAAGCTGGGAAAACATGAATTTTCCCGTGGCAATAGTGACGTGAACAGGCAACAATATTCACATGGAATTGAGGGATGGATTGCAAGATGGAATTATGAAGAAGAATCATCGTGGACTTGTAGGAATGGAACTAAAACCAGCAAAATAAATCATATAAATAGCATAGATGCCTTGTGCATGACAGAGCTGTCATAATTAGTGGGTAGCTCTATTGTAATTATAGTGTATTTATAAGATTGCTTTGCTTATTGCTGAAAGAAGCTGCAAGATATCACACGAAAGACTGAATGAAAAACTCCTTTGAAAAATGTGAAAAACAACACAAAACTCGTTTGAAAAATGTGATTATCTATCGTAAAATACATATGAAGAGCATATAATATTTATAGAAGCAAAAAGATGCTGATCATATGGAAAGAGATGATGCGAGATGTACAGAGAAGCTATTGCCAAATTGGAAAAGTGGAAAAACAGCGGCCACAGGAAACCACTGATCCTGAGAGGAGCCAGACAGGTCGGAAAGACATGGCTTATGCGGGAATTCGGGAAAAATAATTATAAAAAATGCGCCTATATCAGTATGGATGAAAATGAAAGAATGGAGAACGTTTTCAGGGAGGCGTTTGATATAGAGCGTATTCTTCTGGCCTTGGAGATTGAAGTGGGATTTAAGATCACGCCGGAGGATACGCTGATCATATTTGATGAAATTCAGGAAATCCCACGTGCATTAAAGGCATTAAAATATTTCTATGAACAGGCTCCCCGGTATCATGTCATGGCTGCCGGATCGCTGCTGGGAATTGCACTTCATGAGGGAACCTCGTTTCCGGTGGGGAAAGTTGATTTCTGTAATCTGTATCCTATGACTTTCCGGGAATTTCTGAGGGCGTGCGGGCAGGATCGTTTCGTAGATCTGATGGACTCACAGGATTTTGCGATGCTCAGCAATTTTAAATCTAAAATTGCAGACTATCTGAGAACCTACTATTTTGTTGGCGGGATGCCGGAAGCAGTGGAAACATATGTCGAGACAAAAGATTTTGATGAGGTAAGAGCAGTACAGAACAGGCTTCTCATGGCATATGAAAATGATCTGTCAAAACATGCTCCGGCAGAGATCGTAACGAAAACCCGTATGGTGTGGAATTCGATTCTCACGCAGTTATCCAGAGAAAATAAAAAGTTCGTGTATGGACTGGTCCGAGAAGGAGCAAGGGCCAGAGAGTATGAAGTGGCGATTACATGGCTCATGGATGTTGGGCTGGTATATAAGGTCGGGCGTGTGAATAAACCCGATTTCCCATTAAGGGCATATCAGGATTTTTCTGCATTTAAAATGTTTGTGCTTGATATCGGACTGTTGGGGGCAATGTCCAGATTGAATAAAAGAATCCTTCTGGAGGACGACAGGCTTTTTGAGGAGTTTAAAGGAGCTTTGACAGAGCAGTATGTCCTTCAGCAGCTTGTCGTACACGAAGAAAATGATATTTTTTATTGGTCGGCAGAACGAGGCACAGGGGAAATTGACTTCTTAGTGCAGATGGATGATAAAATTATCCCCATCGAGGTAAAAGCGGAGGAAAACCTGCAGGCTAAGAGCCTCCGGACCTTTGTACAGAAATATAATATAAAATATGCAGTGAGAACATCGATGTCGGATTACCGGGAGCAGGATTGGATGGTGAATATCCCATTGTATTATGTTGGAAATCTGAACCAATATTATCAGGATGCGGACTGCAAATAATTGAAAATGTAAATTGGAAGATTATTCATTAATATCATATTATTTGTTGTGAGAGCCTGCTTTATGCAGACTCTTTCGCTGTAAACTGCACTCCAAAATATACAAAAAACCCGACCGCACTCTATAGACTTTTGTCGTTTTTGGCGATATAATAAAATCACATGTGAATAATTTTAATTTTTCAATGTAATTCTTAAGGAGGAACAAGAAAATGGCAAGAAAAATGAAGACCATGGACGGTAACCAGGCTGCTGCTCACGTGTCATATGCTTACACAGAAGTTGCAGCGATCTACCCGATCACACCGTCATCCGTTATGCCGGAGCATGTTGACGAATGGGCAACAGAAGGCAGAGAGAATATCTTCGGACAGACAGTCAATGTTGTTGAGATGCAGTCCGAGGCAGGTGCGGCAGGTGCTGTACACGGATCTCTGGCAGCAGGTGCTCTGACGACAACATTTACAGCATCTCAGGGACTTCTGCTTATGATCCCGAACTTATATAAAGTTGCCGGCGAGCAGCTTCCGGGCGTATTCAACGTATCTGCCCGTGCGCTGGCAAGCCATGCACTTTCTATCTTTGGCGATCACTCAGACGTTTACGCCTGTCGTCAGACTGGTGCGGCTATGCTGTGTGAGTCAAGCGTACAGGAGGTTATGGACCTGACACCGGTTGCTCACTGTGCTGCACTGGAAGGAAAACTTCCTTTCATCAACTTCTTTGACGGATTCCGTACATCCCACGAGATCCAGAAGATCGAGACATGGGACTATGAAGATCTGAAAGAT